>CAZYYR010000262.1:0-3346 GCA_964651465.1 uncultured Nitrosospira sp. | reverse complement strand
GTACGCGAGGACTGGTAATGAAAGATTCCCGGAGCAATTCGATTTCGATTCACGATGCTTCCTCTCGTGGGCAAGACGCTGCCTCGGCAGATGCCGCTTCGCCAGCATGAGAAAGACGGCGACCATGCTCCGGCGTCTTATGGTGATGGGTCTTGCCCTGTGTTTGTCCGGCACGGGCGTCTTTGCCGAGCCGCCCCGGTTTTCCCCCGTGGTTCAGGGGGTACCGCTCGCATTCCCCAGAGATTTCGGGGCTCATCCCGACTTCCGCAACGAATGGTGGTATGTGACGGGATGGCTGCAAACGGATAACGGAAAACAGCTTGGCTTCCAGATCACTTTTTTTCGCGTGGCGACCGAACACGACCGGGCCAACCCGAGCCGTTTCGCCCCCAAGGACCTTGTCATTGCCCACGCCGCGTTGACCGATCCGGAAATCGGTAAGCTGATGCACGATGAGAAGAGCGCCCGCGCGGGGCTGGGTCTGGCCTATACCACGGAAGGCAATACGGATGTGAAGCTGGATGACTGGTACATGGTACGCGAGAGGGATGGGCGCTATCGAACGCGCGTAAACGGGCGCGATTTCATGCTCCAGTTTTCCCTGACGCCCACCCAGGCGCCGATGCGGCAGGACCTTGCGGGATTCTCCCGCAAAGGGCCTCGACCGGAACAGGCAAGCTATTACTACAGTGAACCCCACCTCCAGGTTGCCGGAAAGATCACCCGAAACGGCAAGGAAACGGCGGTCGATGGCGTGGCATGGCTCGACCATGAATGGTCGACTGCCTATCTCGATCCAAAGGCAGCGGGATGGGACTGGTTTGGCGCCAACCTGGACGATGGTTCGGCACTGATGGCATTCCGGATTCGCGGCAAGGACGGCAAACAGATATGGGCATATGCGGGGCTGCGCGACGCTGCCGGCAACTTCACGCTGTTCGAGCCCGGGCAGGTGAGCTTCGAGCCGCTGCGCACGTGGCGCTCCCCCCGCACGGATGCCGTTTATCCGGTGGAAATGCGGGTTCGCACCGGGACGACCGAGTGGCGTCTTACGCCGGTGATGGATGACCAGGAGCTCGACTCGCGCCAATCCACGGGCGCGGTCTACTGGGAAGGGGCAGTGACGATCAGCAAGGACGGAAAACCGGCTGGCCGCGCATATTTCGAGATGACCGGCTATGTCGAACCGCTTGCACTGTAGGACCTGCCACAACCCGCATATTTGGCAGAAGTAAAGGAAACTGCCACGTTATCCAGTCAATGTGGGGACAGGACGGTTTCTCTACAGGAAGATCATTTAATCCGCCCTCAGCAGTCCGACGGTCACCTCGTTTTCGCACTCTCGGTCGTGTTCGCACAGGCTGATGTTGTGCAGCGTCGTTTCCGCAATGCTGGCGAGCGCCTCGACCGTGAAAAAACCCTGATGCCCGGTGACCACTACATTCGGGAAAGTGAGCAGACGCTGGAATACATCATCCTGTATCACCTGGCTGGACAGATCCTGGAAGAACAGGTCTCCCTCCTGCTCATACACATCCAGTCCCAGGCCGCCGATTTTTGATGACTTGAGCCCTTCGATTACGGCTCGTGTATCGATGGTTGCACCCCGGCTGGTGTTGATCAGCATGACGCCCCGTTTCATGAGCCTGATAGCGGCCCCGTCGATCAGGTAGTGTGTTTGCCGGTTCAGCGGGCAGTGCAGCGTGATGATGTCGCTCTCTGCATAGAGCCTCTCCAGCGCAACGTATTCCAGACCCAGGCTGGCGCACGCAGGATCGTGACGGGGATCGAAGCCGATCAGCCGGCAACCGAACCCGCGCAGGATGCGGGCAACAGCAATGCCGATATGTCCGGTGCCGATAATGCCGGCTGTCTTGCCGGCCAGTTCGAATCCCAGCAATCCCTCCAGAGCGAAATTACCGTTGCGCACGCGATTGTATGCCTGATGAAGATGCCGGTTGAGTATCAGTATCAGGCCCACCGTATGCTCCGCCACCGATTGAGGCGAATAGGCGGGAACACGCACGATACGGATGCCGAGTTCGGCAGCCGCCTGGATATCCACGTTGTTGAAGCCCGCACAACGCAGGGCGATCAGGCGCGTGCCCTGGTTAGCCAGCGACCGCAGCACGGCGGCATTCAGAGTATCGTTCACGAATACGCATACGCAGGGAAACCCGGCGACCATTCCCTGCGTCTCTTCGCACAATCGCGAATCGAAAAATACCAAATCGTGCCCGAAATCGCGATTCGCGGCCTGCAGAAACTCACGGTCGTACGATTTTGCATTACAGACCGCCACCTTCATCACAGTCTCCTGCTTCACTTCCCGTTAAGAAAATCGCACCTGCCCGGCCCATTGGGCCGGATACCCGAATCCACGAAAACTACTTCATGTTGCGGTTCTTCTTGATCAGGTCGTACGCCGTCTGCACTTCCTGGGCCTGCGCGGTCGCCGCGGCGATCATGTCGTCCGGCAGGCCCTGTCCCATGAGCTTGTCCGGGTGATATTGGCTCATCAGTTTCCGGTATGCCCGCTTGATCTCCTGATCACTGCTTTCCCTCGTGACCCCAAGGGCCTTGTAGGCATCGTCCAGTGCCGTGGGAGAAGCGGTCTGTCCGCCGGCAAAATGCGACTGGCTCGAAACCATCTCCAGCAATTGCCTGAATGCCAGCTGGTCATAGCCCAGATGGGAAGCCACATTCTGCAGCATGCCCTCCTCGGCGGCATCCATGCGCCCGTCGGACAATGCCATGACAATAAGGTAAACCAGCAGCATGTGCCGCAGGTTGTGCGTGTGACCGCAAACATCCATGAATTGGTTCAGCTTCGGCTCCATGTCGAAGCCGGGTGCGGCCCCCTGCTTGAAAAGGGCAATGGCGAGCTGTCGATGCCCGGCTGACATTCCCACCTTCTGCATGAAATCTTCGACATGGGCAATCTCATCCTGGGAAATATGCCCATCCGCTTTGGCAAGCTTGCCCATCAGCGTGAACAGCGTCTCCAGAAAAACAGTCTGGCGCTGGGCACGTGTGAACGGATTGATCGCACCTGCACCATAGGCACGGTAACGATCGACAAAGCTTCCGGCAAGATACCCGATCAGCGCACCGAAAAGGCCGAGGAAGTAATAACCTGCCAGAGCGAGGATTATTCTGAACAAAGGGGTTCTCGCCGTGAAAATCGAATTATGAGAGCATAAGCCGGGGCCAACCATCGATACCCCTGGCCATCTGACAAAATGATACAGCGAAATGATATCAGCCCATCGGTCGTTCCCGCTTCACTTTAGGAAGCGCTGAACAAATCTCCGCTGGCGCGACGGTGGCTTTGCGGGATGGGATG
>CAZYYR010000261.1:0-3375 GCA_964651465.1 uncultured Nitrosospira sp. | reverse complement strand
TCGTGGCGACTTTCTGCATCGTTGCAGCGTGGCTGCTGTGGACGGTGGGTACGGAAAACGGCTTTCAGCACGTATTGCGTTATTTTGCGCTATCCGCCACGGTGATCGTGGGCGCAAGCCTGGCGTCGATTTTCATCCTGGGAGCGATCGATCGTGCATTTCTCGCCGAGCACGAAGGTTTGCGCGGCCCTGAAGGCTCTCCACCTGTGCCCGCAGGACCCGTGGTGAAGAGTGCCTACCATCTGCTGGTACACCGTGCGGTGTCCATAGTGATTGGAATCGTTGCATTGATCATATTGCTGCAGGTTTGGGGCCTGGATACAACTTCCTGGTTCGAGGAAGGTTCGGTGGGGGAGCGCCTCGCTTCCGCGGCCGTCACCATCGCGATCGCGGTCGCGCTGGCGCTGCTTGCATGGGAGGCCCTCAACAACATGCTATGCCGCCGCATCGAACGCTGGGAAGAAAGTGGCGACCAAGGCCGCGCGGCACGCCTGCGCACTCTCCTGCCCATGGTGCGCACGACGCTGGCCATCGCCATCGGAGCGATCGTGCTGTTTTCCGCCCTCGACCAGCTTGGAGTCAGCATTGCGCCCCTGCTGGCCGGGGCCAGCATCATCGGGGTCGCGCTGGGTTTCGGTTCGCAAAAGCTGGTGCAGGACTTCATTACCGGTCTTTTTCTGCTCATGGAAAACGCCATCCAGGTCGGGGATTTCATCAAAGTCGCCGACCTTTCCGGTTCGGTCGAACATCTGTCGATACGCACCGTCAGGTTGCGCGCCCCCGATGGGGCGCTCCACGTCGTGCCTTTCAGTTCCGTCTCCACCGTCACCAATACCAATCGGGGGATCGGCAATGCGTCGATCAGGGTGACGGTCGCAGCCGATTCGGATGTGGACAAGGTATTCGAGGTGATCCGTGATATAGGCGCCGAGTTGCGCGCCGACCCCCAATTCAGAAGCCTGATCCTGGCCGACCTGGATCTGTGGGGCGTGGACCAGGTCGACGGCGCCGCCATTACCATACTGGGCCAGATTCGAACCCTGGACAAGGGTCGCTGGCCGGTGCAGCGCGGCTTCAACCTGCGGCTCCTGCGGCGCTTCCGCGAACTGGACATCGAATTTGCGAACCCGCAGTACCGCGAGGTGGTCGCGCAGCCGTCCGCACCTTCTTCCGGTCCTCCTGAGCCCGAAGCCGGCGGAAGGGGAGGGGAAGTATCCGGCGTTAAAAATCCTTCCTGAAAACGTTCTCTGAAGGTATCCATGGGAAGCGGATTCACGAAAGACCCTCCATACCCAACGCTCAGCATGAGTGTGCTACCGAACGGATGGCGAGAACAAACCTTCTTAAACTTGCTCATGCGGATCGAGAAGGGATGAATAACCGGAACCTGTGTTCCTGGACGAGGAGATGAAGATGAATAGCAATTACGAACGCTATGAACGCAATGCGGAAGGCCTGGACAAGATATATGAGGGCAAGGGGCCGGGCCCCAGGTGGATGGGCGCGGACTGGCCAATCGGTGAGGATGTCTACAACCCGAAAGGGGAAAACCTGGGGCACATCAAGGAAATCATGCTGGATATGGTCGAGGGGCGCGTTGCATATGCCGTGCTGTCTTTCGGAGGTTTTCTCGGCATTGCCGACAAGCTTTTCGCGGTGCCCTGGAACGCGCTGACGCTGAAGCTGGAAACGCTGGACAAACGCTTCATACTGGACGTGGAAAAGGATCGCCTCGAAGCTGCACCAGGATTCGACAAGGACGACTGGCCCGACATGGCGGACGAAACCTGGAGCAAGCAGGTGCATTCGTATTACGCCGGCAAAGATACTCGGCAGTGATCGGCAAGGCGCGTCCAGTCTTTCATTCCTCCGGGCCCCGGCGATGGCCGGGGCCGGCTGACTGGCAATCGACGCCATCCGTTCTCCATGACGCTCTTTACTCCGGCACGGCGGCAGGATTGATGGCGTCCGCCACGGCCGCTATCGCCGGAAAATACGAAAATGATTCGTTGGCCGCTCCGCTGAATGCCACCAGTCACATCATCTGGGGGGATGAGGCCGCGCGACACGACCGGTTTTCGTTCAGGTACACGCTGACCGGCTTCCTGCTGAACCATGGGGCGTCCATTTTCTGGGCATCGATCTACGAGAGGTGGATGCGCGGAGGGCGAGACGACGACCGCAGGCGCAGGATCCCGCGCCTGAGCCCGGACGAACCGGGGCCTGTCGCCAAACCCCTCCTGGGAGCTGCCGGCGTCGCGGCAGCGGCATACCTGATCGATTACCACGCCATCCCGAAGCGTTTCACCCCCGGATTTGAAAAGCGCCTGTCAGGGAAATCCATGTTCGCCATCTTCGCCGCGCTGGCCATCGGGCTTGCGGCCCGCGACGTGCTGGACGCGACGCGGCGGCGCTGACTTCGGGTCTCGGGGGGATAATTCACCTGTAGAACCCTGGTATCACCCACCTCAAAACAATCCACCTCTCCCTCCCCTCTCTCAATCGTTCGGTCAGACTAGTGTTACAATGTAATCTATATATAACACGGGGAGCGATGGTCATGACGGATTCGACTTTTACATTTCGTGTGGAGGAGGCATTGAAAACAGAATTCACCTCTGCGGCGAAGGCACAGGATCGAAACGGCGCGCAACTCCTGCGCGACTACATGCGCAGCTATGTTCGCGAACAACGGCAGGTGGCAAGCCATGACGACTGGTTCCGCAGCCAGGTGCAGGCGGGCCTGGAGGCGGCAAACGCAGGTGACATCGTTCATGTCGACGAGGTTGAAGCCGAGGCGGCTGCGTGGCGGAGGGGAGCACGTCGCGGGAGTGAAGGCAACCAGGGTTGAAGCTGGTATGGACACGGCTTGCGCGCGACGACCGCCGGGCAATCCGCGATTTTATTGCGGCAGATAATCCTCGTGCGGTGCTCGCGCTTGATGAACTGTTTTCAGAAAAAACGAACCGTCTGATCGATCACCCTGGCCTTGGTCGCCCGGGAAGGGTAGAGGGTACATACGAGTTAGTCGTCCATCGGAATTTCATCGTTGTCTATGACATTGTCGAAGGTGAGGTGAGGGTCTTGCGTGTTCTGCATACAGCTCGCCAATGGCCGATGTAGGAAAAAAACTGGAAGACGGCGCAGTTTATTTCCGAAACCGGATAGTTTAAAGATACCAGCAGATCGCTTCTCGTTTCTTTCAAATGGTATTCCCATTCAGCGCCCATCCCGCGCCAGCCTGATTCCGCTGAACTGCCAGCAGGTTTTCGCGGGGAAAAAATTGCGGAAACTTGGGCGGATCCGCTCCTGGGGGATGACACAGGAGCCGCCGCGCAACACGTTCTGGTTGACCATGGAGCGGCTGTTGTATTC
>CAZYYR010000260.1:0-3375 GCA_964651465.1 uncultured Nitrosospira sp. | reverse complement strand
AAAAACTTCCTCAAGCTTGGCCTCGATAATAATATCTTCCATTGTGGGATCAGCCGCGTCGCCCCGGGCACGATGCTCGGCATACCATTGGTGAAGAAGGGAGCAAGCCTTGTCCCTTTCTTCGCTCCGGAACTCTGAAATATCAATGCCGCTGGCATCACAGATGGCCTCGATAAGAGACCAGTCGAACTCGATATCCATTCGTTGAAGAGCTCCGTTCAAATGAAAACCTGAAAATTCACCTCGGGAAGGGTCCTGCTCACTTCCACCGCCTATTTATTACGTCGTTATTGGTATGGGCAGCCAAGAAATAGCTGGACGGCATGAAGTCTGTCCCAGCCCGCCATCAGCCTACCATCAGCCCACCAAGGGAAAATGACTGCCGATGTCTACCTGTAAGATTCTACAGGTATTCAAGCCGGCTTTTCTATTGTCTCATATCGACTTACGAGGCTGCACCGCGGTCGGCATACTCCTTGCCTGCTTCGGCCAGCGTGTCGGTGCAGGAAGAGCTGATCTGAAATGGCGCAGCTGCATCCGGGTCATTCAATTGTCCAGCTAGTAGCTTGTGCCCGATCCGGGTTCCGCTACCTCTTGAATCAGGCAGCACGATAAGTTTTCCTGCTGACAAAATTTTCGTGTCGGGATTGGCGGTGGCTTGCGATAGAGAACCGTTTCTCGACTTGATCGCGGTGCAGTCCTTCATCGATTGAATATTTCATCCTGTACCTGGAAGCAGGTTTTCCTTTGTCATTGTTTATGAAGCTCGATGCAAAGGTGATTGATTTTCCTCTATATCTTGTTTTTGAGCTGGACGACCTGCGCCTTGCGCTGAGTCTTCCGGCGGTGGATAAGGTTACTCACATGGTGCATGTCACACCGTTGCCAGGCGCACCGGATATCGTGCCCGGGATCGTCAATCTGCGGGGGCGAGTGATCCCAGTCATCAATATGCGGCGACGCTTAAATCTCCGGGAGCGTGAAACTGCCCTGAGCGACCGGCTTGTGTTCGCGCGCACGAGGCGACGTTCGGTGGCACTGGTTGTGGATGACGTGATCGGCGTCGTGGAAGGCGCCGAAGGGCTGGTTTCGGCGGATGCGGTCCTTCCCGCCATCCCTTATGTTAGCGGCATCATAAGATCCGATGATGGGCTGATTCTCATTCATGATCTCGACAGATTCCTTGACCTGGAAGAAGAGGAAACCCTGGATGCAGCGCTTGCCCCAGTTTGAGAAAACTATGCAGACCGAATTGCCTCATCCGTTGCTTGCAAGGCTGAACGATATACTTGCGCGAGAGATGGGGTTGTACTACCCCGCACGGCGCTGGGCTGATCTGGAACGGGGCATTACCCTGGCTGCACCTGCGCTGGGGGCGGGGAGCGCCGAAGAAGGTGCCCGCCAGATTATTTCCGCGTCGCTTGCACGCAGCCAGATTGAAATCCTGGCGCGCTACCTGACTGTCGGCGAGACCTATTTTTTCCGGGAGCAGGAGAGCCTGAATGCACTGGCGGAACATGTTCTGCCCGGATTGATGCGCACATGCGCGCAAGCCGGTCGTCCGCTGCGCATCTGGTGCGCCGGCTGCTGCACGGGCGAGGAGCCTTATTCGGTCGCCATGCTCATCGATCAGCTGGTCCGACATCCCGGGGAATGGAATGCAACCATCCTGGCCACGGATATCAATCCCTTTTTCCTGGAAAAGGCCGTTCAAGGCCTGTACGGCGATTGGTCTTTTCGCCGTACCCCGGCATGGATCAAGGAGCGCTACTTCAGGCGGAGAAAGCGAGGGCAATTCGAAATATCGCCGCATATCAGAAAAAGGGTGGCGTTCTCTTATTTGAATCTTGCAGAGGATGCATATCCCTCCGGCACAAGCGACGTGAGCCCGATGGACATCATTCTCTGCCGGAATGTACTGATGTATTTCAGCCCCCAAGGCGCGAGGAGAGTTGTGCAGCGCTTCCATCGATCCCTCGCCGAGGGAGGGTGGCTCACCGTGGGCTCGGCGGAAATGTCGAGCGGTTTGAACCAACTGTTCTCGCCCTTTCGATCTTCCCTTTTTCCAGGCGCAGCATTGTACCGGAAAGGGAGAGGCACCTGCCCGGCAGCGTCGGATAACACGATCGATGATGGCCGTTCTTTTGCTGGACAAAATCATGTGGAGGAGGCTGGATCAGCGCCTGAATGCCCTTCCACCGCTGATGACAAGCCAATATTGCCGGCACCACAGGGGATAAGTGGGATAAGTGGGATAAGCGGAATAAGCGCTCTGCAGGGAACGGGCACTCCCCAGCCATTGCTGCGGGAGGCCAGGACATCCGGTCGATCAAGGGAAAAGGCGGCTTTCGATGCTTTTCTCGATGCTGCACGTTCCTGTGCCAGCCTGGGGCGACTTGGCCAGGCTGCCCAGTTGTGCGAGAAGGCAATCGCCACTTCCAAAATGGATCCCGTAGCCCGCTATCTTCTGGCTACCATCCAGCTGGAGTCCGGGCAGGAAAGGGAGGCGATTCAATCGCTGCAACGAGCGCTGTATCTGGACCCTGACTTCGTGCTCGCCCATTTCGTATTGGGCAGCGTACATCTGTCACACGGGCGTCGCCAGGAGGCGGATCGGCATTTTAATACGGCGCTGCTTCTGCTGGCTGATCGCCCTGATGGCACGATCTTGACGGCATCGGACGGGCTTACCGCGGCGAATCTCGCCCAGGCGATTGAATTTGTGCTGGCAGACAGGCAACTGGCATAGCAAAACGAACGGGGAGAGCATGGGATGGCAGCAGACATGTCGGAATCTGGCAGCGAGCAGGGGCGTGTTGCCGCAAAAATTCCAGAGAATGGAGGTCTCTGCAGGACGCAGGCAATCGGATCGGCTCAGTCTCCATCCACGGAAGAGATAAAGAGAATCTTGCAGGAAAGAGCATTGGCACTGGCTCAAGAGGAAATGCCGGAAACGGCTGTCAATGATATCCAGGTGGTCGAATTCATGCTCGATGGCGAGCATTATGCAGTGGAATCAAAATATGTTGATCGTATTGCGTTCGTCGAAAATCTGACCCCGGTGCCTTGCACACCCGCCTTCGTGAGCGGGGTCATCAGCTTGCGGGGGGTGATCGTCCCTGTCTTCGATTCGAAAAAGCTTTTCGGAATGCCTCATGGGGATACCACAGATTTCGGCAATGTCATCGTTCTGCAATCCGGAGAGATGCGCTTCGGCATTCTGGCTGATGCGATCATCGGAGCACGCCATATCGCCAGTACAGATATTCAGTGCTGGTCCGCCACTCTTCCAGGCGTTGATAAAAATTATCTCAAGGGCGTGACTTCCGGCCATATGGCGGTTCTCGATGCCGAAAAGCTGCTCATGGATGAAAA
>CAZYYR010000259.1:0-3380 GCA_964651465.1 uncultured Nitrosospira sp. | reverse complement strand
ATTTCGGCCGCCTCAACGAGCCCGGTCGCGCGTTCTGGTTCAGGATCGTTCTCAATACCGGCTGATGTTGGCGGCACCGCATCTTCAAATGTCCTTCTCTCACCACTCATAACGAGAAACCTGTTCCGGTTTCCATTCCGCGTAGCTCCCGTGCAGCCGCAGGAACCCTGTTTGCAGGTAGCCATCATGGCAAGGATCAGCCTCACCAGAATCGCTATCGAACGACACAACCCTGGTGCAGGCATAAACTTCGGGAGCGATTTTGACTCCAGGCATCATACTGAATAGACTAGGATGGTTAGCTAAGTTTACGAGGATTTCATGGCCATCACTGTCAACGTTCACGAGGCCAAGACCCAGCTTTCCCGGCTCCTGGTAAAGGCGCAGGAGGGGGAGGAGATCATTATTGCCAAGGCTGGCAAGCCTCAAGCCAGGCTGGTCCCCATCCCGGAACAGCACGAGCGGCGCCCCGGGATCGCCGAAGGCGCAGTGACCAAGGCATTCTTTGAGCCGCTGCCTGGGCAGGAACTTGCGGCCTGGGGAGAAAAATGATCCTCGATACCGTGTATTCCTGTGGTGGCTGTTCGATGATCCCCGGCTATCGCCGCATTTGCGCCATGCTATCAGCGATCCCGGCCTGCCGATTCTCGTCAGCAGCGCCTCTGTCTGGGAAATCACTACTAAATATCGCTTGGGAAAACTGCCAGGAGCGGCTGAAATAGCCCAAAATGTACCCTGCTGGATCGTTAAAGCCGGCTTTTCTGCCTTATCCATCACTCCCGCACACGCGCAGCTGGCGGGTGAGTGGAAACAGCATCATCGCGATCCTTTTGACCGTATGCTTGCGGCCCAAGCCAGAATCGAGGATGTGCCGCTTGCCACTGATGACGACATGCTCAAAACCTTCGGTATCGAGATCGTGAATTGACGCCAGGATCGGCAATCTTTACCACCTGAACCGCAGGCCGCCGTAGATGGCGCGGCCGTAGCCGGAGTTGAAAAGAGCCGATGTCGCGTCGGCCGCTCCGGCGGTGATCGTGGTCGAGATGTAGCGGGTGTCGAGCATGTTGCGCCCTTCGAGGTACCCGGACAGGCCCGTCCCACGGTCGTAGGCAATCCTGAAATTCAGGAGTGCGTAGGAGTCGATCGTGAGGCTGTTGGCATTGTCGGCAAAGAATGATTCCGGCATCCATTCGACATTCGGGCCGGCCTGGAAACCCTTTGGGTGCTTGTAGACCACTTCGGAGCGGAGATAGTGCCGCGGCACGCCGGGCAGACGGTTGTTGCCGTAGACCGCGTCGCCGTCGAAATAGAAGTCGTTAAAGGTATAGGCGAGGTTGAGCCAGAGGCGGTCCTCCCGCGTCAGGATGCCCTTGAGGAAAGCGGCACCCAGCCCCACCTCTGCGCCCTGGTGGACGGTGCGATCCGCGTTCACTACGGAGCAGAGGCTCCATGGCGCCGTCCTCAGGCACTGCAGCTCGTTCCTGAGGTGGGCGCGGTAAAGCGCGACGTCCCAGGTGAGGTCCGGTCGCCGGCCGCGCGTGCCGATCTCGTATGTGGTCGCGGTCTGGGCATTGACGGTCGAACTGGCCGGCACGATGAATGTGTTCGCGTCGAAGGTCGGCACTTCGACGCTGCGCGAGATATTGGCGAACACCTGCCATGCGGGATCGACATCCCAGAGTATGCCGACCTTGGGACTGAAGTAGGTATAGGCGCGACGGCCCGACTGGTTGCCGTCCGGCAGGAAACGGTCCTTCCTGTCGCGTACCGCATGCAGAATCTGTCCTCCGGCAATGAGCGCGACGTTCGGCAGGAAGAAGAACGAGTCTTCCGCATAGGCCGAGTAGTTCTGGGATTTGTCCAGCGTGGACCCCACCAGCGCACCCTTTACCCCACCCGTCAGGTTATCGAATTCCTCGTTGTCGATCGTGCCGTTGTGAATGTTCACGCCGGCAACCAGGCGATTGCGGAAGCCTCGTACGCTCCGATCGTCGGTGGCGCGGGCGAAGCCGCCATAATCGTACACGCGGTAATCGAGATACCGGAAGATGGGGTGGTCTACGTGGCGATGGACGCCGAACAGGCCGAGATCCACCGTCGTGGGTCCAAAACGCAGCGTAGTCTTGTTGGCGAGGCGCACCGAGTCGATGTTGCGCTGCTGGTCCTGCCGTATGAACTCGGGATCCGCGCTGCGCGGCGCATTCATTGCCACGCTCTTGGTCAACTCGCCGGGCAGGCGCTGGCGCCAAGTATTCGCGTTCACGTAGAAGCGTGTCTCGGCATCTTCCGTGAGGCGGTAGCCGAAATTGGCGTTGAGGCGTGCCATGCGACCGTCGCTGTGATCGCGATAGCCTTCCTCGCGCTGCGCTGAAAGCGAAATGAAATAGTCGGCTCGACCATAGGCGGCGCCCGTGCTGGCCTGGCCCCTAAGGTAGCCGAAACTGCCCGCATCGAAGCGTGCGTCGAACCGGGAAGTATCGTGTCCGGTCGGCGTGACGAAATTCACTGCCCCTCCAAGCGTGTTGGCGCCGTAACGCAGCCCATTGGCGCCTTTGAACACTTCGACATAGCGGTAGACGCTGGGATCGATTTCGAAGACATCGAACAGCCCGTCGGCGGTATTGATCGGAATGCTGTCCATGTAAACGTTTATGCCGCGGTTGCCGTAATTGCGCGTCAGTCCCGAGCCGCGGATCGATATCCGGTTGTCGATGTTCGACTTGGGCTGCGTGATGACACCCGGCACCCAGCCGAGGATGTCCCTGATCGTATGTGCCGGCCCGCTCTTGAATACGGTGTCAGGCACGACCTCGACCGCGCCTGGCGTGCGCTGGATTTCGGCGGTGGCCTGGGCCGTGTTCGGTACCGTCAGCGTTTCTCCGTTATCGCCTGCTGACGGTGTGATGGTGATCTCCGGAAGCTTCTTTACTTCCTCCGGATTTTCGTCCGTCCGCACGACGCCGTAGCGCCCCGGCTCGATTTCCGTGGCGGTAAGACCGGTGCCGGCCAGCAGGGTGTCGAGCGCCGCGCGGGGGGAGAGATGCTCGGGCAATGGCGGCGCCTGCCTGCCCTGCACGGCTTCCGTGTCGAACACGATGCTGAGATGATGCCGGGCTGCAAGCTGCTGCAGGGCCGCAGCGAGCGACTGCGCAGGTTCAGGATTGGCCTGTGCCTGTACCTGTACGGCATGCATGATGGATGTAGAAAGCAGAACGAGTGCTAAAAAAATGCGTGGATGAATCATGATCTCCCTCGGGATGAAGCGTATTTGTAGTTTTTTACTGGAACCTCTTCGCATAGGACGAGCCAGCGGGCGGCAAATCGTCATTCCTGATCAAAACGGGAGAGTTATCCACGCCCGAAGTCTTCGCCGAGTG
>CAZYYR010000258.1:0-3392 GCA_964651465.1 uncultured Nitrosospira sp. | reverse complement strand
TATCGAAATTGTCCAGCAGGACCAGTCTGGCCCCCCCGGGGGTATTCGTCCAGATAGAAGTGGAGACACTGGATGACTTGCGCACCGCACTGAACGCGGGTGCCAGACTGGTCCTGCTGGACAATTTCGATATCAACCGGCTGTGCGAAGCAGTCGTGCTGAACGCACGCCTGACCAACAAGGCCGCCGTGCTGGAAGCATCGGGCGGCATCACCCTCGACAACGTCCGCACCTTCGCCAAGACTGGCGTTGACCGCATCTCCATCGGCAGCCTCACCAAGGACGTGCGAGCGGTGGATCTGTCCATGCGGTTTGGCATATAGAGCAGACGGCCGAGGCAGCCATCCAACCCGAAAACAGCCCGGCACCAGTATCGAAATGAATACGGTCGGGAGAGAATTGATCTCTCCCTGCTTATTACGGGCTGGCAATACTTGTCACGCACCGCGATGGTGACAGATTTCAGCCGGAACGAGGCAAATCCGGACATGTCATACTGTCGGTATGCAACTCCGCGCTTCGCAAATTTCTGCATTCCTGTTGAGCGGCTTTCTTGCCCTCATGTTCCCGCTTGCGCCTGCGTTTGCCGGAAACCCCTCTCATGTCGAATTCAGGAAAGATGAAGCGCGTATCAGAGTGCTTTCAGTAGAGGAGCTGCGCGCCATCGCGCCGGTTGTATCGCTGGAGGTATTCGAAGCGCACGAAAGGGAAAACCGGGTTTATCGCGCAATCCCCGGCAGGCAGCTGTTCGATAGCATATTCGGCAAAGACTGGCGGCAGGCGCAGGAAATCGTCTTTACTTCACTCGACGGATATCAGCCCAGCATACCGGTGGAGAAGTTCCTGGCGCACGAGGGCTATCTCGCGCTTGCGCACGTTGATGGCACGCCGTTCACGTTGACCAACCGGCTGCAGAATGACGAGGTCGTTCCGCTGGGTCCGCTCTACCTCATCTGGGACAATATCGATTCAAATGCACTGCTCGAAGCGGGCGCATCCGACATGCCCTATCAGGTCACGCGAATCGAACTGAAATCAAGGTCGCCATTTCCCAACATGATCCCGCCCCAGGATTCGTCGGACGAAGTGCAGCGGGGGTTCAGGCAGTTTCGCCAGCATTGCGCAGCCTGCCATACCATCAATGGCGACGGGGGTGCCAAGGCTCCGGAACTCAATTACCCGGTCAGCGTGACGGAGTACATTCAGCCCGAATACCTGAAGCGCTGGGTGACAAATCCTCAGAGTATCCGTTACAACACCACCATGCCGGGGCTTGCGGAGGAAATGCCGGATCGAGAGAAGATTGCGGAAGAGATCATCGCCTATCTCAAGGCCATGAGCAGCGTCAAACGCGTACCCGCCAGGTAAGCCGCGTGATGTCCGCAGGTCATGTTCAACCTGAGCATGCGGATTACCGAATGCTTGCAGGAGCCAGGCAATGCACCCAGCGCTGTCCCGGCACCGGAATTTCCTTCCAAAGAATGGTATCTTAATCCCATGCATTCCCGCTTTGCTACAGCCCACCTTGCCGAAGAAGCCGTCTGCGTGGAAACGCTGCTTTCCGCCCTCGACTGGGATAGCGAACGGTCGCGACGGGTCGAGCTTCAGGCAAAACGGTTCGTTCGGCGGATTCGCGATCGCAGCGGGGAGTCAGGCCGTTCAGGAAGCGGTCCGACCGAGATCGAAGCTTTTCTCCAGCAGTATCCGCTGGACAGCCCCGAAGGTCTCGCACTCATGACACTGGCAGAAGCCCTGCTGCGCATTCCGGATAGCGACACTGCCGATGCCCTGATCGCGGAAAAGATCATGGCGGGAACATGGAACGCAAAGGGGCGGACGAGCCTGACCCGGCTGGCCAGCATGGGCATGAGTCTTGCCCGGAGGATACTGTCTTCTTCGCCTGGCGACCTCGAACGCGCCCTTATCCGCAAGAGCGTGAAAGAAGCCGTCAGGCGGGTCGGACAGCAGTTCGTCATAGGCGAAAACATGGCCGGCGCCCTTACGGCGGCGAGAAAGCTGGAGCAACGCGGCTATCGCATGTCCTTCGACATGCTGGGTGAGGGGGCACGCACCGCAACGGACGCGCAGCGCTATTTCGAAGCCTATGCAGCTGCTGGGGATGCACTCGGTGAAACAGAGAACCCGTCGCTCAAGCCCAATATGTCGGTGTCGGTCAAACTGTCGGCGCTCCATCCGCGCTACACCTGGACCCAGCGCGACCGGTGCGTCCCGGAACTCATCGGCCGATTGAGCCTGCTGTGCCGCCGGGCCGCCGCCAGCGGCATCGGGCTGACCGTCGATGCCGAGGAAGCGGACCGGCTTGAAATCTCCTGGGAAATCATTTCTGCAGTTGCCAGGCTGCCCGAGCTGCGCGGGTGGAACGGATTCGGGCTGGCGATACAGGCTTACGACAAGCGCTGCTTTTATCTCATCGACGCGATCGATGCGCTTGCTGCCGAATCCGGACGGAAGATACGTGTCCGCCTGGTGAAAGGCGCCTATTGGGATACCGAAATCAAGCGCGCCCAGGTTGGCGGCCTGCAGGACTATCCCGTTTTCACACGCAAGGCCAATACCGATCTCTCCTATCTCGCCTGCGCGCGCAAGCTTCTGGCGCTGCGCGACCGTATCTATCCCATGTTCGGAACGCACAATGCCCATACGGTCGCGGCGGTGCTGGACATGGCGGGAGAGACAGAAGGATTCGAATTCCAGCGGCTCTACGGCATGGGCGAAGCGCTGCATGAACTCGTCCTGGCCGGCAGACTGGCACCCGTCAGCATTTATGCGCCCGTCGGCAGCCACGAAGAATTGCTGCCCTACCTCGTGCGGCGCATGCTGGAAAATGGCGCCAACACGTCGTTCGTCAACCAGGTGCGGGAAGATGGCGGTGAAGCCGCGCTGAAAGATCCGGTAGAAACGGCGGCGAAGGCCAATCCCAGACATAATCCCCGCATCGTCCTGCCACAGGATCTGTACGAGCCCCGACGCAAAAATTCCGCAGGAATCGATCTTTCCGCTGAAATCGCAAGTGACGCATTTCAGGCACGGATACCCCCAGCAGGGGCATGGCGCGACGCTATCGTCACGCCCCTCATCGATGGCGCACCACCCGCTACTGGCCCTATTCGCCGCCATGCAGGCCCGGCCAGCACCGATGAAATCATTGCCGCCCTCCGGGACGCCACAGCGGATGACATCGAGGCAGCGTTCGAGACTGCCCTGCGGGGTTATTGGGAATGGCGAGACGTATCCGCCGCGGAGCGTGCCGCAGTACTGCGCCGGGCAGCGGAACGCATCGAACTCAGCATGCCGGCTCTTGTCGGACTGCTGCAGCAGGAAGGAGGGAAAACGTTGCCCGACGCCATCAGCGAGGTGCGCGAGGCAGTGGA
>CAZYYR010000257.1:0-3414 GCA_964651465.1 uncultured Nitrosospira sp. | reverse complement strand
TCATGCTCAACGACCACGAAACGCTCGATTTCCATTTCCAGCAGTTCGCGATTGCGCCGTACGAGCGTTCCCTCGGCTTCGAGCGGATTGATCAGCTGCAGGATGGCACCGACATCTTCTATCCGTGCATTCCTTAAGTTCTGCAATGGTCCCATGGATATCATGCTGCCAATGCCGCCATGGGTGAATAATTCCTGAAGTATCGCCCCGTCCACATGGCGGCTGACAAGATGGACGCGGGATACACCGCGTTCGCAAGCCTGGACGGCAAATGGAAGGTATAGCCGGGCATCGTCGGAGAGTCCGGCATCTGCTTCGGCGGCCCGGTCCAGGATCGTCTTGCCTTCCGCCACCGTCAGTTCGCGTAACAGGGATGGATCCGGCTGACCGGGCAACCGCATCTCGATCCCTGATGCGTCCATCAGGAAAATCAGTTTTTCCGCTTTGAGCGCGATAGCGGCTTCAGCCGCGACGTTTTCCAGTGTCAGATTGAATATCTCGCCGGTGGGTGAATAGCCCAGTGGCGAAAGCAATGCCAGTTCTCCTTGCTCCAGGCGCAAGCGGATGGCGGCAGTATCCACTTTGCGCACTTCTCCGGTGTGCATCAGATCAACGCCGTCGATCACGCCGACTGGTCGGGCGGTGATGAAATTTCCGCTGGCAACGCGTATGGCTGCATTGGCCATGGGTGAACTAGGGAGGCCCATCGACAGCAGGGACTCAATCTCGACCCGCACCCGCCCGATCGATTCCTTCACGCATTGCAATGCTGCAGTATCGGTGATACGCATATCCCTGACGTAGGATGTCTGCAATTTGCGTTCATCGAGCCGGGATTCTATCTGGGGACGCGCGCCATGCACCAACACCAGGCGCACACCCAGGCTGGCAAGGAGATTGAGATCATGGACGAGTTCGATGAATTTTCCGTCGGCAACGACTTCACCGCCAAATGCAACCACGAAAGTCTTGTAGCGGAACGCATTGACATAAGGCGCAACCGAGCGAAACCAGGTCACAAAGGAAGTATCGAGTTTCACAATCCAATGAACAGGGGTGAAATTGAATGGAACCGAAAGCCGTGGAATCTGAATATGCGCCAGTCGGCATCCAAAGCGCGCGTTCGGGCTGTCCTATTCTATCCGATTTCGGACTGGGCTCCGGAATGCAATGGGAAGCATGACTTTCCATCTCGCTAATCAGCGACGGAAACCGATTTCGTATGCGGTGTTTCGTGAAGCTGAATCAGTAATCGCCCCACAACACCTGCATCGCGGCTATACCCGCCAGTGCGGCGCTTTCAACGCGGAGTATGCGGTCGCCCAGCCTGACGGAAACAAAACCCGCGCCCCGGACGGTGGATTCTTCATCGGGGGTGAATCCTCCCTCTGGTCCAACGAGCAAGGTAATGCAAGTGCTGCGTGAAGGGAGAGGAAGATCTCGCAATCCCTTTTCCGCGGTGGGTGAGAGCATCATGCGGATCTCGGGATTTTCACTCTTTTCCGAGCTTTCTGCCCGGTTGGCCTTTGCGCCGAGCCAGCCCTCCAGCGGTGCGGGTGCCAGCACGCAGGGAACACGATTTCTGCCGCACTGCTCGCAGGCGGAAATCGCGATCCGCTGCAGATGTTTTGCGCGCCGCTCTCCTCGCTCCCCCGAAAGCCTGACAACGCTTCGCGCCGTAACGACAGGTTGAATGCGGAATACTCCCAGCTCCACTGCTTTCTGCACTATCCAGTCCATTTTCTCGTTGGCGCAGACCGCCTGAACCAAGGTGATGGCAAGCCGGGATTCCCGCTCGACAGGCAGATGCTGCCCGACCGCGACTGCTGCGCCAGTTCTGCCAATCCGCACAATCACAGACTGGAACTCCCCTCCGTTGCCGTTGAACAACACTACCCCGGATCCCTCTTTCAGCCGCAATACACGGACAGCATGATGGGCAGCGGCAATGGAAAGCTCGACTACTTTCCCCGTAAAAATTTCCCCGGGAAAGTAAAAACGGGGAAGCGTCACCATGTCAATGGACAGGACGCGATCATCGATCGCAGGTCATGTTAGTATTGGTTTCGGATTTTCGATGCGCGTCAAGATGATGGGGATCAAGATCAACTGTCGCCGTTATTCTTCATTATATCCGGTCAGCCTGTTTCGTATGCATATGCATGATATTCAGCGTTATTCTTGAGAGGAAAATATGGCAAGCTTGGAAACACCTGTTTGCGATTTCGGCTGGAAAGCGGTGGATTTCGATCTGCCGGGAGTAGACGGGCAGCGCTACAGCCTCGCGTCGGTGAAAGGCGGAAACGGCCTGCTCATCATGTTCATCTGCAATCATTGCCCCTACGTAAAGGCCATTCGCGACCGCATTATCCGTGATGCACGAGACTTGCATCAACATGGGATTGGTACGATCGCCATCATGTCCAATGATCCTGCCGACTACCCTGAAGATTCTTTCGACAACATGATACGGGTGGCACGGGAATACGATTATCCTTTTCCCTACGTCTGGGATGAGACCCAGGAAGTCGCTAAAACGTATGGAGCGGTATGCACGCCTGATTTCTTCGGCTTTAATGACAAGCTCGAGTTGCAATATCGCGGCCGCCTCGATGCATCCCGCAAGGAAGCCGCGCCAGCGGGCGCCCGCCGCGATCTGTTCGAGGGAATGGTCCAGGTTGCTGAAACCGGCCGCGGTCCGGGTGACCAGATTCCCAGTATGGGCTGTTCGATCAAATGGCGGACGGAATAGCAAATGCTCGATGCGGTTATTGCCTCGGTTAAAGCCGTAGCGCAGCAGGAAATTCTCCCGCGCTACCTGAACGTCGCCCGCCAGCGCAAAGGTGATGGCAGCCTGTTCACTGAAGCCGATGTCGCCACTCAGGAAATGCTTTCACGCGTGCTGAGGAGGATTTACCTCGCCCCCATCGTAGGTGAGGAAATGACAGAACAGGAGCAGGTTGCTCATTGGCAAGCTGGCGATGCCGGGCTCTGGTGCATGGATCCCATCGACGGCACCTCCAATTTCGTCAACGGCCTGCCTTACTTTTCCGTTTCGGTGGCGCTGATGCGCCATGGCAGAAGTGTTCTGGGCGTTGTTTATAACCCCGTCGCCGACGAAATGTTTTATGCCGAAAAAGGGAAGGGCGCCTACCTCAATGGCGAAAAGCTGCCCATAAAAAAATATGTGCCGGCGTTAAGAAGTGCGATCGCAAATGTCGACCTGAAGCGCCTCGGTCAGAAACTCACAGAGGGGATTTGCCTGGCCCGCCCATTCTCTTCTCAGCGGAACTACGGTTCGTGCGCGCTCGAATGGTGCTATACGGCCGCCGGCCGGTTCGACCTGTATCTGCATGGCGGCCAGAAACTCTGGGACTATGCAGCTGGAAGCCTTATCCTGGAAGAAGCTGGAGG
>CAZYYR010000256.1:1639-3433 GCA_964651465.1 uncultured Nitrosospira sp. | reverse complement strand
CGCCGGAACGCTGTTTGTCGCGAAATTCAATGCCGACGGGAGCGGGACATGGATGCCTCTGGTGTGGGGACAGAACGGCCTCGTACCGGAAAACGGATTCAAGGACCAGGCCGAAGTGCTGATCAAGACGCGGCAGGCCGCCGATCGGCTGGGCGCAACCATGATGGACCGTCCGGAATGGATCTCGTCGCACCCGGTTACGCGCGAAGTCTACATGACCCTCACCAACAATAATCGCCGCGGCAGCACCCCACCTTCCGTCAACCAGGCGGATGGCACCACCCCTGCCGGCAGCGCCCGTCCACCGGTGGATGCAGCTAACCCCCGGCTGGATAACCGTTATGGCCACATCATCCGCTGGAGAGAAACGATGGGCAAGGTCGACGCGCTCGGCTTTTCCTGGGATATCTTTGCCGAATGCGGCGACAAACTCGATCCGCAGCCCCATCATCGCGGCAACATCAACGGTGACGACTACGGCGCCCCTGACGGCCTCTGGTTCGACCAGGATGGACGCCTGTGGATACAGACCGACCAGGTCGGGAATGCCACCGGTGACTGGGCCAACATCGGCGGAAACGTGATGCTGTGCGCCAATCCCGCCACCGGCGAGACGCGGCGGTTTCTCACCGCGCCCAAAAACTGCGAGGTGACCGGCGTCAGCGGCACTCCGGACGGCAGAACCCTGTTCATCGGCATCCAGCATCCCGGTGAAGACTGGCAGTCGCACCATACCGAGAACTCCACCTGGCCGGACAGCGGCATCAACGGTCCGACCACGGTCAGCGGTCCCGTCGTAGCCAAGCCACGCTCCGCCGTGGTGGTCATTACCAAGAACGATGGCGGCACGATCGGCTCCTGATGGACCCAGCCGACTTCTGTCTTGCCAGACGTAGCGGCGGTCATCACTCCTGGCCGTCGCACCCCATTACTACAAAAAAGGACTACATCATGAAGCTGAAAGAACTTGCTGTCGTGTGCGCATTGAGCCTCGCCATCCCTTCCCATGCAGCACTGACATCGGATATCGCCGATATTTCCACCCCGCAAACCATCGACTTCGAGGACTTCGATGGGTTCATCACCATGGGAACGGAAACCGTGGCACCCGGCCTGGACTTCACCGGCACGCCGGGCTCCATCCTGGGGGCGTTCATCGCGGACCTGGGAAGCAACGGCATCTGGGGAGCCGGCAATCATTTTGCCGCGACCGATGGCGACAATACGCTGGAATTCACCTTCGTCAACGGACCATCCCGTGCAGCCGGCGCCCTGCTCAACAGCTATAATGGAAGCCAGATGGTCATCAGTGCCTTCGATGGCAATCATCAGCTGCTCGAATCGCACGTCATCGATGTCCGCACGCCGGAAGACAGCCTGAATGAGGGCACATTCTTCGGGATCGTGCGTTCGGATCCCGATATCCGCTCCATTTCGTTTACGGGCCGGGGGCTGGTGGCCGACAACCTCACGTTCGCCACGCCCGTTCCGGAACCCGGGTCATACGCGATGATGCTGGCGGGATTGGGCCTCATGGTATCCATGGTGCGGGTCCGTCGCCGCGGCCGCGGCGATCGCTAAAACAGCGGTTCTGGTCCTCCACTGCTTCACCGGTTGAATGCCTGCAGACGGGCATTCAATCTGGGCGCCTGACTGGCCATGAGGCTGGCTTTGGCTCACTTTGGATCAGCTTTGGCCATGCTCCGACAAGGAGGCGCTCCATGCCTGCCTGCACCAGTATAACGACCTGATCAGAAAACAATTGTCCAGCCAGGCTGATTCGCCTGCTGCCTG
>CAZYYR010000256.1:0-1539 GCA_964651465.1 uncultured Nitrosospira sp. | reverse complement strand
ATAACGACCTGATCAGAAAACAATTGTCCAGCCAGGCTGATTCGCCTGCTGCCTGGTGTAGGACACGCCGTGCACCTTCAAACCGTTCTGGTTCAGCAGCGTGATGATACCCCCCTTATTGGATAGGGCCACTGGCGGTCTGACATCGACACGCAGCATTGCGCCGGGGTCAAGGGTGCCGCCCAGCGGCATTTTAGCTTTCTGCTTGTCCGCCAGATGCCATCCATTCAGAGAAACGACACGATCGCTGGCATTGAGCAGATAAACCCATTCCTTCTCGGGAGATTCCCTGGAATTGACCAGCGCGCTGACGATGCGCACCAACCCATCGGGCAACGATTCTGTCGGCTGCGGCACAATCGGATCGGGATTGACGGGCTCGCCTTCCTCCGGGGCGCCTATTGCATGCCCTGTGACATCATCGGTATGCCAGCTTTGTGACTGGAACTTCAGGAAAACCGCTGTCCACTGTCGTTGAAGGGGAAAATGGAACAACAAACCGCCGTCCTGCCATACTCCATCGTCCCCGACGAACCTGCCTGCGTTTCCCTGGTTCATGTGGATGTCATGAATTCCATTGCCCGGCACGAAACCGAAATATCTGTCCGCCGTGCTGGCTTCCGGTCCCCAGCGCTCCCCGAACGCATAAACCAGCGCTTCCTCGTCTGCCATGGCGCGTTGCACGATCTGATCAAGCTTCTCGTTCAGATCGTTATCGGGGCCGGACACATCATGCGGGAGCGGGGTCATCATTGCGGCCTGGAGCAGATTGCCACGGATCAGATCAAGCGCACCCGAGGAGGAATTCGGTGCAAGGCTGCTGAAACCGCTGGGCAGGACGGAAACGATGTCCGTGAGCGGGTGGACGAAGAAGGGCTTGACGTAGTACATCAGCTCCGAAGGCGCCAACTGCGACTTAACATTGATCGCAATTCGATAATGCGTGCCGACTTCATCGACAATGTGGATCTGGTAGTGGGGAGAAGAACCCGAACCCAGGCGACGGGAAATGGCCCTGCCTTTCAAAACACCATAAGCTTTCAGTGGCATATTCGCCTCCTCTTCCCTCGGTAGCCGCCATTACTCTATATCATAGTACAGCGGGACCAAACAGCTACCCATCTAATCGCCGTGGCCGATCACCTCTGCCGAGATGAAGGTGGGCCTGATTTTCTTCATTTCCTCCGCAGCCTTTGCGGCTTCCGACAGATTCTGGGAGAGCGCGGCCGTCGCCTTGGATACATCGTCTCCCTGGGAGGTGGCACCCGACGTGGTTGCGGTAACGGCACTGGCGTCCGCCACGGGAGTGCCCGTGGAAGTGCCGGAAACGGAAATGTTGTCGGCGCCCAGTACGACCTGGGCCGCAATATTCAGGTTCCCGGCGCGAATGCCGGCATCGCCCGCGTTCACGGTGCCGGTGGGCGCAATCAGGTCGATGTCTCCCGCAACGACATTCCCGCTGGAAAGCGCTCCGATCCCGCTGCCGGAAGCGGCACCCTGCAGTTCCTGGGTGACATTGCCCTGCGCATCCACCTTGAC
>CAZYYR010000255.1:0-3487 GCA_964651465.1 uncultured Nitrosospira sp. | reverse complement strand
TCAGTGCGTCCAGAACACGATGCTTGCCGCTTTGTACCCCGTAATTGGTTTCCACGCCGATCACTGCCGTGATGATCTCCTCAGGAACGCCGAACTGCCGTCTTGCCCGCTCCAGGGTGGATGCATGACTGTTCCAGAAAGTGACACCGTCAGTCACGCGCTGGGCAGTGACGAGGATGGGACGGAACTCATGCCAGGGCTTGGAAGTCGCCGGCCGCGAAATCGCATCGATGATTTTCGGCTGAAACTGCGCGGCGCGAAACGTCTTTTCAAGCTCCCCGCGCGGAAACCCGTGCCGCTCCACCATTTCTCCGATGAAGGTCTTGATCTCCGGACGCAGCTGCATGGCGGAAGGGGTGACAGCCGCCACAGCGCACCCGGCAAGTGCGATAAATCCGAAAGCATACATCATCAAACGCATCATTCCTCCTCAATTCGTTCAGTCGTCATCGCCCCACTCGCGCCATCCCTTGAGCAGTGGAAAATACAATCCCCGCCTCACCGGGCGGTCATCCGCCGAGCGCATGAGCATGGCATAGCGGTCGAGTTGGACGCGATAACGCTCCTGCTCGCGATCGAGGAACTCTTCGATATCCGATCCCTCATGACTGCTTGTCTTGTAGTCCACGACCCAGCGCTGGCCTGTGGAATCAAGAAAAGTACGGTCGATCACGATATCTAGATATCCGGACTCAACAGCGGCGGTCATGCGCAGTTCGCTGCGGGCCTCCTGCTGCATACCCAGCAGCCATCGGCCACGGGCATCGCTTACTGCATGACTGAGCGCGACCGTTACCCGCTTGATGGCTGCGTCCATTTCCCGTCTGCCATGGGCGATGCCGCATGCAATCAGCTGACGCCTGAAAGTATCGCCCAGAATCCGGATTCTCGCCACATCCCAGCCTTCCAGCCGGTCTTCGGCGATCCGCTGCAGCCAGCGGTGAACCACATTTCCGATCAGCCGCGCGGTTTCGCCTGCCCATGAGTATTCTATGACTCCCTGAACCGGCGTTGCGCAGGGAGGCGCCGTCCAGAGGACCGAGGGTGGAGAAGCCGGCATGGTCCAGCCGGATGCCAGCCGACGCAACGACTGATCGATGGGTTGCGGCACCTTGCCTGCCATCCCGCCGAGGGGAGGGTCAACCGGTTCCGGTGGGCGCTTTGCCTGATCCGCGGCTTCCCTGTATACGGATTCTACCAGCGGCCAGATGCAGTGGAGCAGCGTCTTGCCGGGCGGAGGCTTCAACTCGATCTCTCCCTCTTTCTCGATCGCGCGGATACTGCCCAGCAAGTGGAGACGCTTTTTCGCCCGGGTTGCAGCGACGTAAAGCAGCCGTCCATTTTCCAGCCGTTCTTTTTCCGCGTCGAGTTTTTCCAGCCAGCCATAAATACGACCGTCATCTCCACCCGTTTCCTGGATCGGCGCCAGCAGCAGATCGCTGTCTTGGGCGTCATGGCCGTCATGGCCTTCCCCTTCGTTTCTATCCGCCGCTGTTGCTCCCCGGATACGCTCCATCCACATGAACAATTTCCTGTCACTCGTGCGGGGGGCACGGCCCAGGCCGGGCACGATGACACAATCGAACTCCAGCCCTTTCGCCTTGTGCATGGTCATGACCTGCAGGCCACCATCCGCCTTGACATCCGGCAGAGCGAAAAGCTGGGCGAGGCCCTCTTCCAGCGCGTCGGCGCTGAGAATGCCTTCCGCCTGCTCCTGTGCCTCAAGATAGTCGAGATATGCCGAAGCATCGTCGAAATCGGTGCGATCCTCGATACAGGCCGGACCGCCGAGCGCGTGCCAGGCTGCCTCGACGGTTGCCCGCAGAGACTGACGGCAACGATTGGCGATGCATTTCTTCAATACCTGATGTACGCGCAGCAGGCGGGCACGGCCATCCCCGGAAAGCCGCATCATGCGGGTGCCGTCATCGAACCATTCCCACACTGTCAGCTCATCGGCCTGAACAGCTCGAGCGAGGCCTCCAGCGGCGCTTCCGTTCGTGCTCGTTGCAGCATCGGCTCCGGCTTCCGGTGCCGCCTCGACATTTGCCGGACCGGGTTCGGCATGTGGAGCGGCCAGCGCATGAACATCGGCGAGCGTAAGGCCGCACCAGGGTGCGCGCAGCAGCGCAAGCCAGGCCGTCCGGTCCCCCGGATGAGCCAGGGCACGGGTCAGTGCCAGCAGATCCTGCACCACGGGCCGACGCCCCAGCCCTTCTATCTCGATCGCGCGAAAACGCATTCCGGCTTCTTTCAGGCGGGGCACGATGTCACGAAGATGGCTGCGGTTGCGCACGAGAATTGCCGTTGTCGAGCAGCCTTCGTTGCGTTGGGCGTCAATTGCAATCTCGACGACTTTTTCCGCCTCTCCCACATGATCATCGTTGAAAAAAGGGTGGATACCGACTGCCGTACCGGAAAGCGGGCCGTGTATCGCCACGGATTCTGCATAGGCTACTGCGCCGTCGGAAATATTCTCCCGCTCCGGCATCACCCGCTCGAATGTGGCGTTCACCCAGTCCACGATGCCGCGCTGCGACCGGAAATTGGCGGAGAGCGCGATCGGCTGCAGCGCGATATCGCCGATTCCTGCGGCACGGGCACGCAGAAACAACCCGACTTCCGCTTCGCGGAAACGGTAGATGGATTGCATCGGATCGCCCACCGCCAGGATGGTGCGACCATCGCCGGGCTCCCACCCGGCGGTGAGGCGGGTGACCAGATCATACTGGCTGATCGACGTATCCTGGAATTCGTCGATCAGCAGATGGCGCACCCGATAATCGAGCGCAAGTGCGAGATCCGTGGGCGCCTCCGGTTCGCCGAGCGCCCGCAGGGCCCCTTGCGCCACTTCGGTGAAATCCATCTTCCCATGCAATTGGAATACAAGTTTCAGCTGTGCGGCAGCACGCGGCAACAAGCGGGCGATCGCGCCCAGCACTTCCCATTGCCGGTCGGTGTAAGCGGGCGGAGGCAGGGAACGGATATCATTCAATGCCTTGCAAAGCGAGCCGTCATCCTGTTCGCTCAACGATGATACCAGTTCCTGCATCCGCTCCTTCCATGGTTTTACGAAATGCTTCCGGCCTTTCGGTTCCGGCGGAAAACCCTCCGTTATCGTATAGCGCATGCGCCATGTACCGTTCCGGGTAAGCAGGAGATCGGCGGCCGCCTGCCAACAGGCGATATTCTCTTCCCCGTCGGGCAGCATGCCGGGTTTGTCGGGTGGCCGGTAATCGACCAGTGAAGAATCACCATTGTCACCTGCCAGATTGCAAGCGGCATATCGCACCAGCGCCAGCAGTTCGTCCCGCAGGGGTGCGGGATACCGGCCATGGACACGCCCTACCGCATCGATACGTACGGCCCCCAGCGCGGCTTCCAGTTCGTCCCGATCCTTGCCATGCACATGGCGCAGCCAGTGGTCGCGCCGCGCCAGCATGCCGACGAGCAGCGTTTCGATGCGGGCCACGTCATTGTCGAGGTG
>CAZYYR010000254.1:0-3504 GCA_964651465.1 uncultured Nitrosospira sp. | reverse complement strand
GTTGAACAGGGCAAAGATAGGCATCGCTGACATGTCCGCACCGGACGCCACGCTCAAGAGTGAAATCGAAGCGAGCGGCGACACCATGCAGTTTCTCAAATTTGCCGCAACAAGCACGGCTGACCTCCATGACGACGACCTCATCGATAAAATCCAGGTCCAAGGGAACGGAAAGCTGTCCCTCAGATTCTCTGTTCCCTTGCAGCATCCGGAAGCGATGCAGCTGTCGGGGGACTACCAGTTCACCGATAACCTGATCGATTCCGGAATCCGTATCCCCAGCCTGAGCCAGATCAATGGCCGCCTGACATTCAACCGGGCGGGAATAAAGACCGCAAACGCAACCGGCCGCTTTCTCGGGGGACCTGTTGCCATCAGTTCCGTCGAGGCGCCGGAAGGCACCCGCCTGGCTGCTACCGGAAAGATCAACCTGGACAATCTCGCGGAAGCGCCGCAGGTCGGGACAAGAAACCCGGCACAGGGATGGACGCGCTATCTGCGCGGCAGCACTGATTGGGAGGCCAGTTTGCACAGGCACGACGGACTGACCGACCTGACTGTCCGGTCATCGTTGCGCGGAATCACATCCGACTTACCTGAACCTTTCTCCAAAATCGCCAGCGAAGCAGTACCTCTGCGTTTTGAACGGAAGGCGGCGAATTCCGGCAGGGATGATCTCAGCCTGGATTACGGCGCGCAGGTAGCCGCGAGAATCGGGCGCATCCGTGAAAACGACGGCCATTATCGGCCGCGGGAAGGCTTTGTGAATCTCGGCGCAACAGTTGCGTCCACTGTCCCCGCAACGGAAAAAAAAGGAATATCGGTGAATGTCGATTTACCGCAACTTGATCTGGACCGGTGGGATCGGCTCCTGGATCAGCTCGGAAGCGACGATCCCGTGGACCTTCCTGGAATGACCAGCTTGAGGTTCAAGGTGGATGCACTCGATCTGAGAGGCAGGCGCTTCAATAACATCACACTGAAGGCCGACAGAGAGGATGACTGGTGGTATTCGAGTGTCACCGGAGATGAAATCAGCGGTGGTATCAGCCTGAACCTGGCGGGTGACGGCAAGATTGTAGCGCGGCTGAACCGGCTCATCATTCCCGTCGCGGCTCCCGGGCGGGACAGCGCGGCACAACCCCGACAGGGAAAAAGGAACCTGCCCGCCCTGGATATCACTGCGGACAGTCTCATTGTCGATGAGAAAGAGCTGGGCAGACTCGAACTGATCGCGAATCAGAACCAGCGGAACTGGCATGTGGAGAAATTGCAGATCAGCAATGCAGACAGTTCGATAACAGGACAAGGCACATGGCGAAACGGGATGAGGCCACGAGTACGGGGATCCGTCAAACTGCGGTCGGAAGATATTGGCAAGCTGCTGACCCGCCTGGGTCATCCCGAGCGTGTCACCCGGGGGAGCGGGGAGCTAGGAGGGGAATTTACGTGGCAGGGCAGCCCGGAATCGATAAACTACCCCACTCTGTCCGGAGCGTTCCAGTTGAATGCCAGGCGTGGGCAATTTCCGAAATTCGAGCCGGGAATCGGCAGGCTGTTCGGTATCTTCAATCTTCGATCGCTGCCTCGCAGAATCAGCCTGGATTTCCATGATGTATTCAGCGAGGGCTTCGGATTCGACGACATTGCCGGCGAGATCAAAATCACGCGTGGCGTCGCAACGATCGATGGGCTTCGCATCGAAGGTCCCTCTGCAAAAGTCATCATGAACGGAGAAATGAATCTCGACGCGGAAACCCAGAAGCTGCACATCAAAGTCACCCCCTCATTCGGTCTGGCTACACCTGTCGTGGGGATGGCTTCCGTGATCGCCAGACCGGCGCTGAGGAATCCCCCGATCACCCCGAACGAGTACGACATAACCGGAACCTGGGCGGATCCGGTGGTGAACAAGATATCGGCCCAGCCGCAGGAAGCGGCCCGGCGTGATTAAGGGTTTATCGGGACATCGTTTTAAGTTACTCTTCGTATTATCCGACCCGTTTCAACTGTTACAACCGATACGCCTGTACCCTGTACCGCGCTGCCGGCGATGACCCGGAATTCATCTACACCACGAACGCATATGTCCGAGAAGCCGATTCCCAGCAGTGACTCGTCACCGCGAATGGTGCGCAGTGAGCCTGTTCGGGTCGCCGCCATCCAGATGGCGGCGGGACCCAACGTATCGGCCAACCTGGAAGAAGCGGCACGTCTGCTCGACATTGCAGCTTCCCGTGGTGCCAGGCTTGTCGCGCTGCCGGAATATTTCTGTATCATGGGAATGGAAGATGCCGATCGGGTAGCGGCGCGCGAACAGGACAACCAGGGGCCGATACAGGAATTTTTGAGCAGGATCGCCAGACGGCTGGGCATATGGCTGGTTGGGGGTTCGGTCCCGCTGACTTCTTCACGGCCCGACAAAGTACGCAACAGTTGTCTGGTCTATGATGATAACGGCAACCAGGTTGCGCGCTACGACAAAATTCATCTCTTCGGCCTGGAACTAGGAAACGAGCGCTATGCCGAGGAAGAAACGATCGAGGCCGGCTGCGGGGTCGTGGCGCTGGAGTCGCCATTCGGCCGCATCGGCCTTTCGATTTGCTATGATCTGCGCTTTCCCGAGCTTTACCGTGCGATGGGAAGAGTGGATATCATTTTCGCACCGGCGGCTTTTACCGCAACCACGGGCAAGGCACACTGGGAAACGCTGATCCGTGCGCGGGCCATCGAGAATCTCGCCTATGTCGTCGCACCGGCCCAAGGCGGCTACCATATCAACGGCCGCGAAACCCACGGCGACAGCATGATCGTAGACCCATGGGGCGTCGTGCTCGACCGTTTGCCGCGCGGCGCGGGTGTGGTCATTGCCGATATCGACCCGGAGTACCAGGCCAGCCTGCGCAGCAGCCTGCCTGCACTGAATCACAGGACACTGCGGCACTGCTGAGCCTGATCGTCGAACCCTGCAGATTTTTTCATAGGAACACCCCATGATTACAGAACAAGGCACTCACACCCAGGATCTTTTCACCACAGCCAACAACTGTCTGCTCGCACCTTACGAGATCGACAGCGCCGGATTGCAGAACGTATTCGGCCAGATGCTCTTGCATCACGTCGACTATGCCGATCTGTATTTCCAGTACAGCCGCGCCGAGGGCTGGGCACTGGAAGAAAGTATCGTCAAATCGGGCAGCTTCAATATCGACCAGGGCGTGGGCGTAAGGGCTGTCAGCGGCGACAAGACGGCGTTTGCCTACTCGGACGACATCAGCATGCCTGCGCTGGTCTCGGCCGCACAGGCCACCCGCGCCATCGCACGACAGGGTATGGCGCAGTCGTCCCCGGTCGTCAGACGCAGCACAGGGCGCGAGCTCTATCTGCCGGATGATCCCATCGCCAGTCTTGCGGATGCCGAGAAGATCGCACTGCTCGAAAAGCTCGAAGGATATGCCCGGGCGCTCGACAAACGCATCATCCGGGTCATGGCCTCTCTCGCGG
>CAZYYR010000253.1:0-3523 GCA_964651465.1 uncultured Nitrosospira sp. | reverse complement strand
CGCGGCTGGCCGTCGAGCAGGGCCACCATGTTCATGCCGAAGGTATCCTGCATCTGCGTTTCTTTATACAGGTTGTTCAGCACAACTTCGGCGACTTCGCCCCGGCGCAGTTCGATGACAACGCGCATGCCCGACTTGTCCGATTCGTCGCGCAGATCGGAAATACCTTCAATCCTCTTGTCCCGCACCAGTTCGCCGATGCGGATCAGGAGGTTGGCCTTGTTCACCTGGTAGGGCAGCTCGTCGATCACGATACTCTGGCGGCCCCCGCCTTTCTCCAGGTCCTCGAAGTGCGTCCGGGCGCGCAGGACCACCCGCCCGCGGCCTGTCAGATATCCTTCCCTTATGCCGCTCACGCCGTAGATGATGCCGGCAGTGGGGAAATCCGGCGCAGGAATGATCTCGATCAATTCTTCGGTGCTGGTCTCGGGATTTATCAGCAGAGCGAGGCAGGCGTCCACCACTTCGTTCAGGTTATGAGGCGGAATATTGGTGGCCATTCCCACGGCGATGCCGGAAGACCCATTGATCAGCAGGTTGGGAATCTTTGCGGGCAGGATCAGCGGTTCTTTTTCGGTTCCGTCGTAATTCGGGCCGAAATCCACCGTTTCCCTGTCGAGATCCGCCAGCAGCTCATGGGCAATGCGCGACATGCGGATTTCGGTGTAACGCATGGCGGCCGGGTTGTCGCCATCGACCGATCCGAAGTTGCCCTGGCCATCCACCAGCATGTAGCGCAGCGAAAAGTGCTGCGCCATCCGCACGATCGTGTCGTACACTGCGGTATCGCCATGCGGATGATACTTGCCGATTACGTCTCCGACGATACGGGCGGATTTCTTATACGGCCGGTTCCAGTCGTTGGAGAGCTCATGCATGGCGAACAATACCCGGCGGTGCACCGGCTTGAGGCCATCCCGCACATCCGGGAGTGCCCGGCCCACGATCACGCTCATGGCGTAGTCGAGATAGGAGCGCCGCATCTCCTCTTCCAGGCTGATGTGCAGGGTTTCTTTCGCGAATTGATCCATTACTGATTTTTTTTTGGGAGACAACGGGTTACAGGAATACTACAGTGACTGCTTCTGTCCCCGGTGCGGGTACCGCGGGGCACGTAAAGCCACTCATTTTAGCACGCCGGACATAACGACGTCATCCGTACATTTGGGTTTTCATGCCGTATGCAACAACATGATTTGACAGAATAGATATATGGCTAGATAATCGAAACGCGGATATGTAATAATGCGTCATGCTAAATAGAACGATTTTGCTTTTGTATTTGCATGACTACAGGGATGGTTTTGTACAGGGATGATTTTGAATCGACGTTTTCTGAAAAAGGGGCAATAGCATGAAAAACACGGTAACGAAAAAACTCTTGCTGGGAGCAGTTATTTTGCCAATGCTGTTTTCAGGTGCTGCGATGGCCGGCGAGCAACCCGAGGCGTACGCAAGCGATGCTCGTGGCGAGGTGGCCAGAGATTCTTCGGGTGACTGTTGGCGCACGGGTTATTGGACACCGGCCATGGCCATATATGAATGCGATCCGGATCTGATGCCCAAGCCCGAGAAGAAAGCCGAAGCTCCCGAACCCGCTCCCGCACCTGCCCCCGTTCCTTACATCGAGCCTGAAAAAGTCGCGCTTTCCGCCGACCAGCTCTTCGATTTCGACAAGGCCGTCCTGAGACCCAAAGGCAAGGAAACGCTGGATGACCTCGTATCCAAGCTGGAAGGCGTCAACTATGACACCATCGTCGTCATCGGCTATGCGGACCGGCTCGGTAGCGATGCCTACAACAAGAAACTCTCCGAGCGCCGCGCCGCCGCTGTCAAATCGTACCTGGTCAAGGAAAAAGGCATTCCCGCAGACCGCATCTTCACCGATGGCAAGGGTGAGGCTAATCCTGTAACCGGCGATACCTGCAAGGGCGACAAGAAAACCAAGTCGTTGATCGAGTGCCTGCAGCCCGACCGCCGCGTTGAAGTCGAAGTGGCCGGCACGAAGGTGATCGTACAATAAGCAAAGATCAGATAAGATACAGAGACATCAAACCCTGCATTCGTGCAGGGTTTTTTTTATCCAGCGATTTCCCAAGCTTGGCCGATGGCAAGTCCTCCCGCGAAAATCGATACTCTGCTGGAAGCACGCTGGATCATTCCGGTGGAGCCTGCCGGAACGGTATTGCACGACCACGCGATCGCAATCGACGAGGGCATGATCCGCGCCATCGTGCCCAATGCCATCGCATCACAGGAATTTGACCCCCGCGAGCGCATCGTTCTTCCCGATCATGTCCTGATTCCCGGCCTGATCAACCTGCATGTGCATGCAGCCATGTCGCTGATGCGGGGCATGGCGGAGGATCTGCCCCTGCTGGATTGGCTCAACAATCATATATGGCCAGCGGAAACACGGCATGTCGATGCCGGCTTTGTTTTCGATGGCACGCGTCTGGCCTGTGCCGAAATGCTGAGAGGTGGAATCACCTGCTTCAGCGATATGTATTTCTTTCCCGAAGCATCGGCTCAAGCGGTGCTGGCCTCGGGGATGCGGGCGACGATCGGCATGATCGCCATCGATTTTCCCACCCGGTATGGAAGCGATGCCGACGATTATCTGGCAAAAGGCCTGGCGCTGCGCGACGCCTGCAAACACCATTCACTGCTATCGTTCTGCTTCGCGCCGCATGCGCCCTATACAGTCAGCGACAGAAGCCTCACCCGCATCCTGACCTATGCGGAGCAGCTCGATCTGCCCATTCATATTCATCTGCATGAGACGAGCGAGGAAATCGAAAGCAGCCTGAAGGTGTACGGGATGCGTCCGCTCGAACGCCTGCACAAGCTCGGCATGCTGGGGCCGAATCTGATCGCCGTTCACATGGCCCATGTCACGCCCGATGAAATCGGGCTGGTGGCGCAGCAAGGGTGCAACGTGGCCCATTGCCCGACTTCCAATATGAAGCTTGCCAGTGGAATGGCACCCATATCCGCATTGCTGGACGCGGGAGTGAACGTGGGGTTCGGCACCGATAGCGCTGCCAGCAATAATCGTCTCTCGATATTCGAGGAGATGCGTTTCGCGGCCCTGCTCGCCAAAGGCCAGAGCGGCAAGGCGGATGTGATGCCGGTGGCGCAGGCGCTGCAAATGGCTACATTGAATGCCGCCAGTGCGCTGGGGCTGGGCGAGCGCATCGGTTCGCTGGTCCCCGGCAAGGCGGCGGACATCACGGCGGTGGATTTCTCCAGCCTCGAGCTCGCCCCCTGCTATGACCCCCTTTCCCATCTTGTTCACGCGGCCGGACGCGAACACGTGAGCCATGTATGGGTAAATGGTAAAATGCTGTTGAACGACAGGATACTGACGACGCTGGATGAGCAGGAACTGCTGCAGAGAGCGAGATTCTGGCACCAGCGGATGGAAACCGGGGCTGCAGGAAAGTGAGAACGGATGAACCGCTTAATGGAATCGGGAATCGGGAATCGGGAATCGGGAATCGGGAATCGGGAATCGGGAATC
>CAZYYR010000252.1:0-3552 GCA_964651465.1 uncultured Nitrosospira sp. | reverse complement strand
CGCACTATCAAACCGTATATCTGCCACCGCGATCCCGGGTGGAGAAATTCAGGCGCAATTCATACCCCGTATGAGCGGGCTTTCCAAAATCGATGATCGTCCTTACCCGCTGCTCGAATTCATTTTTCGACTCGGCTGCTTTCGGCCCGAAGCTGTCGCCCGACGCATCGATATCCACACGGAACCAGAACGGCCGTTCGTCTCCGAAGAGCGTATCTTCGCCCACCTTGGCCTGTCCGATTACAAACCCCGAGACAGGGTCATCGTCGATATCCACTTCCAGAATCTCCGGGAAGCACAGTTTCAGCAATTGTTCGAGGTAGGAGCGGGTTCCCCGGCTGCCGTAAAGCGGAGCGATGCCCGCAACGATGGTTCTCAGGCGTTCCGGTGTGAATAAAGCATGTGGCGTGAATGCAACCCAGGTCGCGAGCCACGGCAGGAACCGGTCAGGTGTTTTTGTCGCATGGGTGCCATCGGCGCTGTCGGTATTTGGTTTGTCCAGTGGAGAAAAGAAGCTGGGGATGGCCTCGATCTGCTGCTCGATGCCTGGAGCATCCTGTGTCCGGCTGGCAAAAAGCACTTCCTCGAACACGCCGAGCAGGCGCTGCAGGGAACCGGAAGATCCCCCGGTGCGGTAGATGGCCGGCAGATTCTCCAGCATGCGCGTCCCGGACTCATTCATGGTCTCGTCCATCATGCATTTTCACCCGTTTCCTTGCCGGCAGACCGGATATCTTTTCCGGCTATGGTTACGCGCAGAAGCTCCCACGGCCGCAGGACAATGGCAACCAGTTCGCCCGACTCATTGCGAAGCAGGCGGTCTGCGCCGAGGGTGCGGGACGCGCCCAGCTGGGAATCGACTCCAATGGTTGAGCGGATCCCGATCTGAAGGCCCACTGCGAAAGCGGGAAGATTCAAATCCTCTTGCTGTGTGCTTATCTGCAGCACTGTGACATTCTCCACATAGTCCACCCCCGGGGTATCGTCGGCTGCCTCTATCAGTTCGGAGATGCGTAGTGCTCTGCCAAACGGCCACCCTTTGCCCGAAGGCCCTTGTCCCGGCTCCGGTCCGAATCTCTGCTCCAGGGCATCCTGTAGAACGTTCGATAGTTCGCCTGCCGAATGACCAGGTGCGGGCGCCAGATCCAGTCCGATCGCCAGATGAAGATAGGCGGGAGGAAGGACATGCACGCGAGTGGTAAGCAGTGATCGCGCCAGCAGCTCGCGCCTCACCTTTTTGTACAGTCCGCTGGCCGGATCGTCGGCGACGCCGCTGCCCGGCACGAGAATGATGCTCACATGAGAGGGGGCGTTGGAAACCTCCGGCTTTGCCTTGACATCCTCCAGATTGACGGAGGGCACGCACAGTGCGCGGATGGTGGTCTGGGGACCCAGGTACTCACGCGCTGCCTCGTCAGCGATTGCTTCAAAATCATGCGCAGTTACCGCGCATTCGTTGCGGAGCACGCCCTGTACCACATACTCGATTGCCATCTTCAGTTGAACCGGATTCGCCTGCAGGATAGCGCAGTCGATCTCTCTTTCCAGACCGGCAGGACTGCTTTCGGCGGTTTTCCAGCCTTCCCACGGATTACCCATGAGCAGTCTCAGGAACTGCAGTTTATTATCCCGCGTCAATCCCTCCCAGTTCGGTCCGCCGAGCAGTTTCAGGAATTGCAGTGTGCTTGCAGGTGAAATGCGTCCAAGCCGGTAGACGAGTATTTCGGTAAAGTAGGCGAGCAGCTCGATGAGTGTGATGCCGGGATCGGACGGATTATGATTCGTCCATTCCGGCGCCAGTGTCGGCAGCAACGTCAAGGCTTCGCCGACGAGATCGTCGAATGTCCTGTCATCGAGGGCGAAGGCGGGCATGCTCATTGCCGTGGGCTCCCATGGCCCGGCCGGCATCGGGCCGCTGGCTGGCTGAGATGGCTGCTTGCGCACAAGCGCCGCTTTGCCGAAGTCACCTCTGGCGACATACTCGAATCTCGTGGTTGCCGGAACAAACAAGAAAATTTCGTGCGCGCAATAATCCGGCGCGCTCCTCGCGGGTGCTCAGCTCCAGGGACCGGATGTGGTCCAGTCCCTCGATTTCTCCAAGCAGGGGATAGAGATCCGACGCATGGGGCAGCTGGCCGAATTGCCATCCCTGTCCATGCAAGCCGCCATTTACCGGGTGAAGGAAACGATCCAACCGTTTTCGGCACTCGGATACGGCATCCGCGATGGAATACTCCTCCTTCCATACGATATCCGTCACGACGCCGATGCCGACGTATTCCGGACCGAGCACGATCAGGTCCACCGCAACGGGCCGCCGGCCATCGAGAAACGACTTCACATTCTTCACCAGTTCGAATGAAGGCTGGGGGCGCGGCTCGCTGCCATGCGGCACGACGATCACGCTGACGACACCCGGCCTGCTCCCGTCGGCATCCGGGTCGGAAAGAAGGTCGCGGGCCGGACTGCAAGCGGCATAGGCTACTTTCGGTGAAGCTTTACGTGCCAGGTCGGCATAGTCATCCATGCAAACTGCGCGGTCGCGGTGCCTTATCCACGCGGTTGAATTCCGGCCCAGCGCATCAGGATTTTCCTGGTCCTGCCCGCCTGTGGCGGGCTCCAGATTCGTCACCGAATCCACATACGGGATCGTCGTCCGCATCTGTGCGACGGCGCCTGCTGGCTGATTGCCGCAGCGGCCTCCTCCGGTATGGTATTCCCGAAGCCGGATGTTGTTGGCTCCCTTTGGAGGAATCGCACCGCTTCTTCCGTCGCCGAACATGATCCGGCCCGTAAGCCGGTCGAGGACGTAATGGCGTTCGCGGGAACCGGAAGAGGAAAAATCTTCAACTTCATGCCAGGCTGCCCATGTCTCGCGGGGAGGTAAGGCGGAAACTTTCATTGAACCGAAGTCATGCGCAAATTCTTCATCCGGCCATGTTTCGGATAAACTCTCCACAGGTCCGCCGGGCTCGCGCACCTCCAGTTTCACCTCCCCGATTACAGGCTTGCGCAGGGTATGAAATATCTGCCCGGGTCTGCCGTTGCTCGATCCCGCAAGCTCATCCTTAAGCTTCAATGTCTGCAATCCCAGGATGGTGTTGAGTAGTATTCGCCGCAGGCAAGGAGGTGAATCCGTTTCCCGGTCGTCATGCGCATCCGGGGTATCCCAGGCAATGCGTATCCAGAAGAGCTGCCGTTCCAAGCCGGCAGTCGAGTTGTGCCATATTGAAATATCCTCAGGCACTTCCAGTTCGATGATGCCGGGATTGCGGAAACCACTGGTCGAATCGGACGCGATACAGTCGCGCCAGCCTGTCTCCGTGTGGAACTGCCAGCGCGGCAGCATTTTCGCCTCTTCCATGCCTCTTTTGCTGTCGCGGTAAAATACCCGTCGGCCCTCCGGACAGGGAATGGCATAGAGGCTGAGCGTGCGGCCGGCCAACGCGTCTTTCCGCGCTTCGAGCCCGAGATAAAGCGACCATCCCTGCCGGGGGGACGACGGAAATGGATTGAAGGGGTGCGCCCCATCCATATGTTCATAACTAAGCT
>CAZYYR010000251.1:0-3581 GCA_964651465.1 uncultured Nitrosospira sp. | reverse complement strand
CATGCAACTCATCGAGACCATCGGCAAGCGCATCACCGCGGTCACGGAAAAGCTCGATGAGCACGATGCCGAGGCGAATCCCGAGACACGTATCCAGCTTCTGACCGAGGCTGCGCACCTCGTGCTCGGCGACCACTTCGTGCTCGTTCCCGCGTTCACGACGGGCACGCTGCAAGGCGCGGAGTGGACCAATGCGTATCAGAGCCGCGCGACGCTGCTGGACTTCCAGCGTGACGAACGCGCCAACCCGTTTGCCGTCGACGACTGGCTGTACGCCACGGCGCGCGTGAGCCGGAAGATGTACGAGGTCGAGAACCTCACATTCGTCGCCGAAGCGCTCGGCACCACGGCGCCGCTGCTCGAGCCCGTGCAATTCCCCTTTGCGGCGGGTGCGCCGTGGATGGCGCTCGAATTTCCGCCGGACGCGAAGACACGCCTGGAGAACGAGTTGCTGCTGTACACGGCCTGTTACGCGCGGACCTTCGACAGCGGCGAACCGCAGTGCGGCCTTCTGCTCGAGGAGTGGACCGAAGTGATTCCCGCCGGGACGGAGACTACGGGCATCGCATTCCAGTTCGACAGGCCCAATGCCGAGCCGCCGCAATCCATCCTGCTTGCCACGCCTCCGCAATTCTCGGGCGCGTGGCGCTGGGACGATCTCGTGCAGACCTTGCACGAGACGCTCGACATGGCGCGGCTGCGCGCGGTCGAGCCGCAGCAGCTCGATCAGGGACCGCTGTCGGTTTTCCTGCCGGCGACGATACTTGCGACCACCTGGCGGCCCATCACGATCGCGGCGGATCTTTCCATGGTCAACAACTTTGCGAGCCGAATCCCATGAATGAGGCGCTCACCCTTCGCAACATCGAGCCGGTCCTCTCCGGCAAGACCGTACTGCCGACGATCACGCGGTACAACCGGCTCGAGAGCCGTCCGCGCACCGACAACTTCACGCGCGCGCTGCGTGCCGAGGTGCGCGATGCGTTATGGATGCTCTGCAAGCAATGGCAGATGGCCGAGTTCGCGGGCGACGATGCCGGCTCGCCCGTCAGCGCGAAGATCCACGTCAGGGGACAGCAGATCGCCAGGTACGAACCGCTGGGCAAGCCCGCGCAGGATTTCGATCTCGCTACGCCGCTCGAGACCACAGTCGAGCGGCGGCCGATTGCCTTCGCGGCGGGCGAGGTACCGCTCGCGCTCGACCTGCGCCTGCAGATGGGACGGCGCTGGCTGCAGATGATCCCCGCGTCCGCGCATGCAGCGTTCCGCGGGCATTATCGGATCGCGCTGCCCGACCCGACGAAGAAGGAAGACGCGCCTATCTGCGCACATGTGCCGGCAATACAGCAGTTTCGCGCCGTGGCGGGCCGCGCCATGGATGGCGGCGCGCTCTACCTGCATTTGAAGGAGCAGGACACCAACCTCGCGTCCGACGGCGTGACCGGGCTGTCGGCCGGCGACAAGAATATGGCCGATACGGCAGGTGCCCTCTTCGTCGCCTGGTTCGACAGGCTATACTCGCAACGTCCGCAGGACGAGGGGGACGCCTGGCAGCCCGAGCGGCTCGAGTACGCCTTCGCCTGCTCCACCGCCGACGGCGATAGGAACGAGAAAGTGCTGGCCGCCGACGAGTACTTCCAGGGCAGGCTCGACTGGTATAATTTCGATTGGGACAAGACCCGCGAGCAACTCGGAGAGACGCCCTTACCCGTGGAAGGCCGGCCGATGGACGCACAGTACGCCACACGCACGTTCATCCCCGCGCCGCTGCGTTTCAGTGGCATGCCTGATACCCGCTGGTGGGCGTTCGAGGACGGCAAGACGAACTTCGGCGACATCCGCCCCGGCCCCACGGATCTGTCGAAGATGCTGCTGATCGAATTTGGACTCATCTGCGCCAACGACTGGTTCCTGCTGCCGCACACCGTGCAGGCCGGCACCGTGCTCAACATCCAGGGGCTGACTGTCACCAACAACTTCGGCGAGCGGTTCTGGATCGAAGCTGCGGGCCGCGGCGGCGATGAGGCCTGGCAGCGCTGGAATCTATTCAGCCTCAGTATCAAAGGGCACGCCGACGAGTCCGCCGACCTCACGCTGCTCATGCTGCCGACGGTGCCGAAAGTGCAGAATGGCGCGCCGCGTGAAGTCGTGGCGCTGGCGCGCGATGAGATGGCGAACATGGTGTGGGGCATCGAGACGACGATTCCGCTGCCGAGTGGCGGCACGCGCAGCGGCAGCGTCGCCGCCAGCGAGTTCCACGATCACCTGCAGGGACAACTCGATGCGGCTGGCGGCGTATCCACGACGTCCATCGAATGGCAGGCTGACGTGCGCTACGACATCATGACCACCGTGCCCGAGCACTGGATTCCCTTCGTGCCGGAGCACGTCGAGAACGACAACCGGCAGATCCAGTTGCGGCGCGCGGCAATGCCGCGCCTGCTTGCCAACGACCCCGCGCCGACGTTCGAACGTGTCCGGCCGCGCACGATGCTGTTGCGCCAGGGACTCGATCGAGGCCTGCCATACCGGTTGCATGAAGAAGAAGTACAGCGCGCCGGCACCCATGTGACCCTGTCCTTTCAACGCACGCGGTGGACCGATGGCAGCGTGTTCACGTGGCTGGGCGTGAACAAGCAAACAGGTCGCGGCGAGGGCCACAGCGGATTGGCGTTTGATCGCATCGTGCCCACCGGCACGGGATGAGGCCGGCCAGGATTCCTTTCGTTTGCGTTTTGTGTACGGCGACTGCCTTGATGGGGGCCCCGGCAATTCGGGCAACCGGATAAATGGGGGGCTTTACTCATGAATCCTTATGAATCCTTGCTCCACTGCCAGAGCAGGATCGACAGGCATTTATAATAGCCAAACCGGCAACTTTTACCGCTATTTCAGCTGAAATCTCACCGGTATCCTGGCACGTGCGACAACAGGTTTTCCCTTTTTCAAGGGAGAGGAGAACCGCCACCGCGATACTGCAGTAAGCGCAAGCCATCCGAGTTCCTCGTTTTTACCTCGATCAGCCGCGGAAGATACACCCATCCATTCTTATCGATGAAAAACTCCACAACCACTGTCTCCATGACCTCGTTTGCCTTCAAATGGAATGGATAAGCCGGTGGAGGCGCATACACCGGTTCCGGCATTGCATCCAATCCAGACAACGGGTGAACCTCCGGGTCGTCTTCCTTTTTATGCAGCAATTCCTCGGTCACGCTGTTAATGCTCGTGTCTCTGCCGTCCCGGTCGAATCTCTGGCTGAACATGAAGGTGGCCCAGGTCGGCTGATCTTTCTTCCTGGCCGGGTAAAATGTCCATGACTGCATCATTGCCCGGGTTGCGAGACCGAATTCAGGATGGGTCGCGTCGAGGATATTCACTTCTCTTACCTCTCCCTTGGGATCGATGACGACTGATACGTTCGCCGTACCCCTGATGTTCCGGCGCAGCAGTTCAATCGAGTAGACGACAGGTGCCACCACCTTGATTACCGGAGGAACGTCGTACTGGAACTCAGGTGGCAGTTTTTCAGTATTCCTTGGTAATTCGAAGGCTGGATCTCCGCCCCCTGATTCCCTCGG
>CAZYYR010000250.1:0-3589 GCA_964651465.1 uncultured Nitrosospira sp. | reverse complement strand
CGCACCGGCTGATCACCGACCGGCTCTGCATCCGTGTCTACGTACGAGACAAGAAACCGCTTGCCGAGCTCGCGCCCGTGCAGTGCGTGCCCGCCGAAATCAACGGCGTGCCCACGGATGTCAATGCCGTGCCGGTGCTGGGGTTCCAGGCCGACAACACACGCTATCGCCCGATCAAAGGCGGCATCCAGATCTCCAACGGCTGGATCGACATCGATCCGCCCGGAACACCGCCGCGCGTCACTGCCGGCACTCTGGGTTGCATCGCGATCGACAACACCGACGACGACGAGATGTTTCTGAGCGCCCAGCACGTGCTGCTCGCCAATTCCGTGGGTAGCGGCGATGCCATCTACCAGCCCGCCCCGGTGTGGTTTCCAAACCGCTCGGCACCGCCGGCAGTGCCTTCGTGGGTCAACGAGAACACGGACAAAGTGGCATCCGTTCGCCGCGCCGTGCTCAACGACAAGGTCGACGCCGGCATCGCGAGGATCGACGTTTCTTCATGCTGCCACTGCTGCGGCATCCACTTCTCGAACGAGATCAACGGGCTCAGCGTCGGCGGAACGCCGGCGCGCAACACCATTCTCGGTGATGAACCCGCCACTGCGGGCATGACGGTCTTCAAGGTGGGTGCTGGAACGCTGCGTACCGAAGGTCGGGTCGTGGATGCCAACTTCGCGAGTTTCACGATTCCGGGCACGACTCCGCGGACTTTCACCGGGCAGATCGCGATCCAGCAGGTCAACACCGCGGTGCAGTTCAGCGACGCGGGAGATTCCGGCGCAGTCGTAGTAAACGCGGCCAACAAGATCGTCGGCATGGTCTTCGCCGGCGGCAAGGATGTGCCTGGCGCGCCGGGCGGATTCCTTACCGTCGCCAACCATATCTCCGATGTGCTGAGCGCACTCAACATCCGCATTCCGTACGGTCCGGATGTCAAGGTGACAGCCGGAGAGCCTTTCATGGATGTGCCGGTGGTCACGGAAGCGAAGATTCCCGAGCCGTATCGCGCGCTGCGCGAGCGCATGCAGCGCCGTACGCGCACCGCGCTCATCTTCGGACTTGGGCAGGGTCATGCTGCCGAGATCGTGCAGCTCATCAACCACTGCCGGCCGGTAACGGTCGCGTGGCATCGTATGCAGGGCCCGGCGTTGCTCGCAACGCTCATGGGCGCCGTGCGTGACGGGCACTACCGAATTCCCTCGCGAGTGAAAGGCGTCACGCTGCATGAGGCGCTCGAACGCATGCGCGACGCACTCGCGAAACATGGTAGCGCGTCGCTGCAAGCAACGATGGAACGTCGTGAAGGCGATTCCATCCTCGAAGCGACGCGCGACTGCTGCGACCTCAACGAAATCCTCGATCGACTCGTGGCAGAACCCGGGCTGACAGGAGAACACTGATGAATCAGCCGAAGACCACCGCCGGAATCCGTGCCGAGCCCGAGGCTTTCAAGGCCGCGTGCGCGCGTGCGGCGGTGGCGTTCGGTCGCATCCCGGGTGTCATCAGCGTCGGTTTCGGCCTCAAGCAGACGGGCGGCAAATTCGGCGACGAACTCGCGATCGTCGTGTTCGTGAGCGAGAAGAAGCCGGAGGAGGCGTTGACGCCTGCGGAGCGGATCCCGCTGCTGTTCGAGGGATATCGCACCGACGTGCGGATCGTTCCGAGACAGCACCCGGGCGCATGCGACAACACCACGAAATATTCGACTATCCAGGGCGGCATTCAGATTGCCAACGCGGGCGAGAAGACAGGCAACACGATTTTTCACGCTTTCGGGACGCTCGGCTGCATCGTACGCCGGCGGAATCATTCCGGCCGCGAGAACGTGTACATGCTCAGCAATGCGCACGTGATGTATGCCAAGGGCCACGGGCCGGGAGACGCGATCGCGCACCCTGATGCGCAAAATGGCAGTGGCCTCGGACCCATCATGGAAGGCGGCGCCTATCGCAACATCGTCTGGCCTCCGGGTACGCCCACACCGAATCCACTTCCGGATCCGGCCAATCCGGACGCTCCCGTAAATCACACTAATGAGACATTCATCGACTGCGCGATGGCGCGGCTCGACCTGGACAGTTGCTGCGGCTGCACGGAGGACACAACCTCGTTCGCGGAATCCATCATCGATCTCGTCAACGCAACACCCGCCGGCGCGGGACGTGGGGACGCCGTGCATGCGTCGAATCGCATCGCTGACGTGCGCGATGTTTTCAATGATATCAATTTCCCGGGAGAGATCGTCACGAAGGTCGGGCGCACCACCGGCAGGACGCAGGGAAAATGCGTGAGCGTGACCGTGACGGTTCACATCGTGGACGTCTTCGACACCAGCGCGAACCCGGCCCAGATATTTGCTTACAACTGCATGGAGATCGTTCCCGAGCCGCTCGGCACACTGGACTGCAAAGGCAATGCCTGGTTCGCGGAGGAGGGCGATTCCGGTTCGCTGGTCGTCGACTCGCAGCGACGCGCGGTAGGCCTGCTCTTTGGCGTGCCGGACCCGAACAAGGTGCCGCCGGAACCGCCGAACGCGAGTTGCGCGGCGGTTCACATCGTGCCGGTCCTCGATCATCTCGGTATCTGTATTCCATGCGCCACCGGCGCAACCGGTCACGGCAGTTCCCTCGCCACGGACGGCTCCGGCCTTGCGCCGATTCCGTTGCCATCGACGCAGAGCCAGTTGACCAGCCAGATCAGCTTCCTCGCGGACGGCGCTTCCGGGCGGGCGCAGCCGACCGCCATGGCGCCCGTACCACTGGACGAAGCACAAGGCCAGCGTATGCATGCGCTGCTCGATGAATTCCGCGCGACGCAGCTGGGCCGTCCGTTGTACGCGGTGATCGACAGCCTGCGCCGCGAGCTCGGCTATCTCGTGCGCAACGTGCGGCCCGTGAAGGTGGTTTGGGGCCGCCACCAGGGTCCGGCTTGGCTGACGCATTTCCTGAATCATATCGCGGGACACACGGCTACGGTCCCGCACGAGATCAAGGGCATTACGCGTCATGCACTGCTCGTGCAAATGCGTGAAGTGCTGAACGCATACGGCAGCAATGCGTTGAGAGACGCGCTCGCCGAGCACGGCGATGTCGTGCTCGATATGATGACCTGCAAAGGCTGCGACAGTCTTGCGGGTGTCGTGGCGTGGATTCAGGAGCGCGAGCAGGCGCAACTCGTCGAGGATGTCATATGAGCGGCACCGCCGGCACCATCGAATCCGTCGCGATCGAGATCTCGAAGCTGCTGCGGCCGCTCGAGACGCAGCTCTCCACCCCTGCTGGCGCGCGTGCATTCTTCGCACAGATGGGCTTCACGCTGAGCGATGCGCAGGTCGGCACCGTCGCCGCACCGTTTGCGACGCTGACGGGCAATACCGGCGACCTCGTCAAGATCACCACCGCCATCATCCAGGCCATCGAGGCCGAGGACTACGGCACGCTCACCGCCAAGGGCATCGAGGCCATCCAGCGCATCGTGCAGGTGGTCGACGCCATCTCGACGCTGGGCAGTTCGATGGCGGGTCTCGTGGCGCTCCCCGCCGACCAGGTCGCCAAGCGCATCTTCGACTACCTGGTCTTTGTGT
>CAZYYR010000249.1:0-3626 GCA_964651465.1 uncultured Nitrosospira sp. | reverse complement strand
CTAATATTAATTGCAATCCAGAAGGAATTTTCCATGTACGATCAATCAAATATCGAGCGCACCCTGTACGGATTCTGGCTCTCACCTTATATGAGTCAGGTTGCCCACATGCTCTCGGAAACCGGTCTGACTTATCGCTATGAACGGGTGTCTCCGTTTCAGGCGGGCACCCTCACGCCAGAGCACCTGGAACGAAACCCGCTTGGGAAAATTCCCACCCTCACGGATGTCAATGGAGTTGATATTTCGGAGAGTCACGCGATCTGTCGCTATCTCGCGAAGATCTACCCGGAAGCGCAAAAGTTTTATCCTAGTGAAAACCCGATGCTCTGCGCACAGGTCGATGCCAAGAATGACTTCATCACTTTTTCCATTGCGGGTCCATTTTTCAACTGGTTTGTTGTCAGCGCATATTTTCCAAAAGCATGGAAACTCAAAATTGAAAATGAAGCACATAACTATAATCTTTGTTCCGTCCTGTTAAGCAAAATGTGGCTACCCAGACTGGTTAATGGCTCAAAAATGGAGCCGTTCCTGCTTGGCAAGGAGCCTTTTCTGCCGGATTTCCAGTTGTTCTACACCCTTGAGCTCAGCCAGATGTTTTCCGAACTGTTCGATATACCCGAGATGCATCTGTTTCGAGACAATCCGGCTTTACAGACGTTTTACGATGCAATGTGCGAGCGTTCTTCTACCCGTGAAATACTGGCGGCCAAAGAATCAGAACTGGATATTACGAAGAAGGAACTCTTCGGGGGGTTTGGGGCAGCCTATCTTAATAAGCATATCGACAGGAAGATCCTTGGAGGGATATTCGGGCGGGATATCTGATTCATACCTACTGGGCTGCTCCTGATTGGGGCGAGCAGGCGGATCATGGCATCGCTCCCGGCCTCGCTGGTTTTATGGGAAACATGCGCCAGCAGGTAAAAGCTGATGGTGGTTGAATCTGAGTCCAATTATACTGTTCTCGACAGTAACAATCAGGAGATCGCCATGAAAAAAGTTATCGGTGTATACAGCGCGCCTCGCCCGCACTGGGTGGGAGACGGTTTCCCCGTGCGCTCGCTGTTTTCATATCAAAGCCACAGCAAGGAGCTGAGCCCCTTTCTGCTGCTCGACTACGCTGGCCCCGCCGATTTCACCCCCGCGGACAAGCCCCGCGGGGTAGGGAAGCATCCGCACCGCGGCTTCGAGACGGTCACCATCGTTTATAAAGGGGAAGTCTCGCACCGCGACTCGACCGGTCAAGGCGGTACCATCGGTCCCGGCGATGTGCAATGGATGACGGCTGGCTCGGGCATTCTGCACGAGGAATTTCACTCCCCCGCGTTCACGGCATCCGGCGGGCCGATGGAGATGGTTCAGCTCTGGGTCAATCTCCCGGCAAAGGACAAGATGACCCCGCCGGGTTACCAGGCCATCCTCGATCGCGACATCCCCCAAGTGACGCTTCCCGATGGTAGCGGAACAGTGCGGGTGATCGCGGGCGACTACCAGGGCAACGCCGGGCCGGCGAGAACGTTTTCGCCCATGCACGTGTGGGACATGCGGCTGAACCGGGATGGCATCAGCCGTCTCACACTTCCCGAAGGCTGGAATGCTGCCGTAGTAGTCCTGCATGGGACCATCCTGGTCAACGACAGCACGATCGCGCGCGAGGCGCAGATGGTGGTGCTGGATCGCAGCGGCCAGGACCTCGTGATCGAAGCCAACAACGACGTCGTGGCGCTCTTGCTCAGCGGCGAGCCCATCGACGAGCCGGTCGTAGGCCATGGCCCGTTCGTGATGAACACCCAGCAGGAAATCGTTCAGGCCATAGCGGATTTCAACAGCGGCCACTTTGGAGAGATAGCTGCATCGTGATCGAGTGACCGATGCAAGCGATGCAACGAAAATGCCCGGCTTGCAATACAGGAGGATGGATTGACAGGGTCGGGCGGCCCCGCCAGGAAGCGGGGAAGTTTCTGGCGGCAAGCCCGTCCCCGCTCTTTTTTATGCTGCTTTATTACTTCTCTTCATGGCCCTGCACTCCATTCCGGACCGGCTCATTTCACCAAGTTGTCCGAAGGCAGCGTGAATTAAAAACGTTAAAAGTTGAGAATGAAAAATACCAAGGCTGCCATCATCCCCATGAAGTATGAGAAGGCAAGAAGCTTTCCTGTTTTCGTCATCATCTTTGTCCTCCATTCGCAGTTGCGTCGTTTGTATCTTTGTACGAACAGTACGGCCAATTGTGAACATTTAGTGAATTATTTGTTATTTTTATATAAAGACAGCTTTTCAGACAGCAAAGTTCCCCTACACATAACATGGTTTCTTGTTGTCAGGAATGATGAGGTCAGGGAATTTCCATGAAGGGAATCAGGCACTTCCACGGGCACAGGATTTTGGTGCCAGGTTTGCAGGGCAGGGGCGCAGGCGGAATGCTGATTACTTGAATCACTTGCCCCGGATGAAGGGAATCGACAGCCTATGCAGAAAAAGGAAACAGCAGGAAGAAAGAGAAGATAATAGGAAACCGCGAACGCGCTGTGCTCCCGGGTGATTAAGCGGCTATGCCATGGTAGACAGATCAGAAAAGGAACACTACAGGCCCCACTTGAAAAGGGCCTGTAGTGCGGTCATGTCACGTGTTTTTGCGGGCATGAAAAACAACACGTTCGACACTCCTGCCCAGTAAGACTATATCTCTACCGAAAAACGGTAAGAAAGATTACTGGTTTGAACCTTTTCTCCGCCGTACCATTGATCCGATCAGCCCCAGTCCGGCAAGCAGCATGGCATAGGTTTCAGGTTCAGGAACCACGGATACGCCGCTGAGCCTCAGGCGGTAACCCGCATCGATCGCTGCCTCGGCATTCGTGGTATCCCAATTGGTCAAGGCGGATGCCCCCCCCGGACCTGATGCAGTGATGATCTGGGTATAAGGCGAACCAGGATTGACACCGATATCGCCGCCCGCGCTCATAGGCACGACACCCCAGGACGTCACGGCCAGGTTATACCAGCCGGGTGCCTGCGGACCAAATACGTGACCTGCCGGCAAGCCTGCGTTGCCGCTGCCGAGGGTGGCGTTATCATTTCCATAAATCCCATATCCCGCCTCATTGAACAGCACGAGCAAGGAGTCCAGGTTGCCGGTGCCGGTAGGGCTGACACCCGCGGAGAACGTTTCAGGGCTGGAAATGTAGATCCTGTACAGATCGACGTCATGGTTGGTGGAAAGAGTGCCATAGATGTTTCTCAGCGGGCCATTCCCCAGGGCCTCCTGTGCGTCGCTCACCAGCGAACCCGCATCACCGACCTCGTCCCAGTTGACAGCGTGCGCCGGATTGACGGCAAAAGCCAATCCAAGCAGTGACGTGGAAACAGCAATCTTTTTGAAAGCAGAATTCAACTTCAAGTCCATTTGTTACCTCCAAATTAGGTATTAATTTTTCGAATTCATTCTTTATGGCACAGAAGTTACTGATCTCCGATAATCACCTCCCTCGTTGAGTTGCTAATCCTTTCAGTCCATATTTCTGTCTCCTGAATGACATCTGGCTGGCTGGCTTCCATAAGCCCAGGCACAGCTATCCACACCGTCACAATTAATAACGATTATGATTCGCATTTTTCTA
>CAZYYR010000248.1:0-3635 GCA_964651465.1 uncultured Nitrosospira sp. | reverse complement strand
CGTTGTTCGGAAATGTGCCGCTGTCCGGTTTCAGCATCATCGGAAACGGCACCGAAGCCGGATGGGGCGGTGTCGAGACCATCAGCTATACACCGCTCTCGGTCGCCGTGCCGGAGCCCGGGACACTCGCGTTGTTCGCTATCGGGATTGCTGGATTCGCAGTCTCACGCCGGCGAAACCAGAGCGGACGGATTGGAAACGCACACCGGAAGAAGAAAAAACGGGCAATTCATTGCGCCCTGTTACCAAATCTGGACGCGAAGCCGACCTAAAAAACGTACTCTCACACCCGCTCCGCATGGCTGGACAACGCTCAGGAGTGTCACGCGCGGCCCGCAAGAGCCTGGAAGAACAACTGGCAGGCATCAGCGTCCGCAGGAAACGGCCGCCCTGTCCTCTCTGTTTGAATATTTATACAAGAGCAACGCGGTTACGCACAATCCGGTCAAGGGGGTGAAGCGGCCCTCATTGGAATCAGAGCGGGAAAAACCCCAACGCTGGGCGATGGCCAGGTACGCGCCCTGCTGAATGGCCCCGATGCCAGTAAATTGAAAGGAAGAGGAAGCCTGCTTTCCGCCTCCCGGTCTCTTGTCAGCAGGGATGGATTCCAATCATCGGAAGCTTCACTGCCCGCGCCGTGGTAAAAGACGTGACAAGTTTGGATCGGCCCCGCGTATTGACAGGCTCTCGTTTGCTCCAGCTCCGGGGCTGGGAAAAAACCGGGCCGGCGCCTCAGTAGCGATGCCGCAGACGCACCATCGACAATGCCGCCAACCCCGCCAGAAAGACGGCAAGGCTTCCAGGCTCGGGCACACTGGCGGCAGCCACATCGCCGTCGCGCACAGCAACGGCGAACATCTCCATGCTCTTTTCAACGCCCATCTGGAGGCCAAAGCCGGTACTGTAGACCCATGCGCCGAGGATATCCGGTGCATACTCGCTGCTGGTCCAATAAAAATTGGAATCCATGTTCTCGAAGGGCGCGGTGTTCGCCAAGCCGGCCATATTTCCCAATTCCGTGAACACCACGTGACCGAGCTCGCTGTCGATGCAGCTGTCGTTGCCACAAATCGTGTCGGCAATCGGCAAGCGCCAGCCGCTGAAGTTGCCGACGTTAAGCCCGCTTGCCCAGGCCAGGGCGTCACCCCAGCTCATTCGGCCGTCGGCGTCATGACCCGTGGTTTGGGCGTAGTTCCAGTCCCGCAGCCAGGTGATGTTCAGATCGGTATCGTACACGAACACCACGGCAGGATCGTTATTGTCCGCTACCGGGTTGCCGTCGATATCCCGCCCCATCAGCAGCGCATGGGTGTTGAAGCTTGCTGCCGCCAGCGCAAGGGCCAGCAGCCAGTGCATTCCGAATTTTCCAGACCGGATTTTCATTATTCTCCCTCCTTACAAGGGCGAGTCTCGCCCACGGTTTTTCTTGTTGTGCTTCGATTTTATAACGCTCCCGCTTGAAGGAGCGATATTTGCACAAAATTTAAGCATAAAGCGTACCACATTTTATTTTTTATTTTCCATCAAAAACTTATGATTCATCAAAAAAGATTTTTGTCGAGGATCGTAAAGTTTTTCGACAAGCAGTATTTCGGCTCCAGAGGTGCAATGGCCATCGAAAGACAAATCGGCTGCTTTCCGGCCAGGATCAGATGTTGATTACGGCCTTGAGCGGCAGATGGTCGGAAGCAACACGCGCCAGCTTGCTGGCATGTACTTCCAGGCGGGTCAGCCGGCGGCGTGGATGCACCCAGAGCCGATCCAGTGCCATGAAAGGCCTGCGGGAGGGAAAGGTCGGGCAGTGCGGCGAAGGCTTGAAATGGGCATGCAGCCAGCGCAGGGGGCGGCCCCATAGAAACCATTCATTCACGTCGCCCATCAGCACGTAGGTGTCGGTAAGTCCGATGTCGAACAGTTCGAGCAGGCGGCGCACCTGCTGTCTCCGCTCCCATGGCCTGAGTCCGAGATGGGTTGCCACCACCTGCAGGCGGCCCGGGCTGCCGTCCAGGGTTACGTCGATCGCACCGCGCGCCTCATGCCCCGGCAGGGTGAGGTCGACGCGATTGATAGCCAGGATGGGCAGCCTCGTCAGTATCGCATTCCCGTATTGCCGGGTTTCGCGCAGCAGGGTGGGCCCGGCGATCGCTTTCGATCCCGTTTCAAACGAGAGATAATCGAGCATGTCGCGGCCGTCCACCTCATGGTGCTCCACTTCCTGAAGGGCGATCACGTCCGCATCCAGTTCCCGCAGCACCCCCGCGACGCGATCGGGCTCGAAGCGTCCATCCGTGCCGACGCATGCATGAATGTTGTAGGTGACCAGGGTGAGGGATGTCATTTGTATACGAATATATACGGATGACTCAGGAAGAATGGAAAGGATGCATTATCGTTCGGGCCGTTCAGTCGGATTGGGCCCGGAGGCCGGAATCCCGCTTCTTTTCTTCCCAGTGCCAGAATGCCCATCCGCCGGCGACGATGACGGCCAGAACTGTTGCGAGTATGGCAAAGGCAGGCAGGTCGGGCTTGCGTATCGTCGCCGCGACCTGATCCGTGAATACGGAAATAGCGATGAGCCCGGGCAGCAATCCGATGGTGCTGCCCAGCATGAAGTCCCGAAGGCGGATACGGGATGCGCCCGCGACCAGGTTGATGACGGTGAATGGCGCAAGGGGTACGATCCGGATGACGATAATGGTGAGGAGGCCGCGCCGGGCAAGCCGCTTGTCCAGTTCGCGCAGTTTCCTGCCGGCGAGGCGGCGCACGGCCTTGCGTCCCAGCAGGTGTCCGATGGAATATGTGATGATGCCGCTCAGCAGCGCGCCTGCCAGCGCGTAGAGAAAACCTTGCCACGGGCCGAACACCAGAACGGAGGCAATGATCAATACGGAGAGGGGAAAGGAGAGGAGTCCGCCCGCCACGAAAATGCCCAGTACCAGAAGGGGTGCTCCAGGCCGCTGCTCGAATTCGCTGGCGACGCTCACCAGCATGGGCACGTCCACCAGATCCCGCAGGGGTGACCAGTGCCAGGCGGCAGCAAGCGCGGCAATGGCCGCCAGGATCGAGCCGATTGCGTAGAGATGGCGGCGGGCAGGTTCCTGTTCCGCCTCCGGGACGAATTCCTTCACGAGTTCGCCTGTTTCGAACGGCTGTGCCGGATCGACGATTTCTTCGTCCGGCACCAGGGCATCCATGTCCGCCGTCACCCGCAGGGCCACGGGGCGCACGCTGCGGCCCGGCCCGCGTAGCGATTCCATGGCGCGGATCAGGGAGCCCTCCTGCGCAACCGCTTGTTCGACCCGCTCCGGTGCCGTGCCCAGGTGCTCGCCCAGCAGGCGGTTGCGGAAAGCGGCGATGGCGTGGCGCACGTCCTCGCGTCCGCTTGCTTCGATCGCGATGTCGCACTCGGTATCGAGGCCCATGGAACGATTGTTGAGATTGGCGGATCCGACGCGCACGAGTTCGTCATCGATGATGGTGACCTTGGAGTGGACGTTGACGCAGCTGTCCTCCAGGCCCGGGATGCAGGGTTCGTACAGACGCAGGCGGTCTTCCCGATCTGCGTTGATGAGCTGCCTGAACACCCGCTCGCGCAGGACATCCATGGTTTTCTGCGAAAGCCAGCCCACCGTTCG
>CAZYYR010000247.1:0-3642 GCA_964651465.1 uncultured Nitrosospira sp. | reverse complement strand
GGAAGATCACGCCCAAGCAATTGTTCGAGCGGCAGACGGTGATGAGCCTGGCTGGGGTGGCCGAACGATCGGAAAATGCCGAGATCGCCCCAGAAATGCTTCAGGCATGCCCGGCATTTTCGTTGAGTCATTATCTTGCTGCGGAACAAATTGCAAATGTCTCCGTGGACACGAGCAACGTCGAGGACGTATACCCCCTGTCCCCCCTGCAGAAGGGCATGCTGCTGCAAAGTCTCGACACCTCGGAATCGGGACTCTACATCAATCAGCTCAACGTGGAAGTGGAAGGATTGGATATCCACCGCTTCGAGCAGGCGTTCCAGGCTGTCATTCAGCGCCACTCCATTCTGCGCACGGGATTTCTATGGCAGAGCGAGTTTGCCGAACCCCTCCAGCTCGTTTACAAGCGGGTCGATTTCACGATGGCAGTTGCCGATTGGCGAGGAACGGCTGTAGATCCAGACCGAATAGCGGCTTTTGCTGCCGAGGACCTGCATCGTGGATTCGATGTTCTGAAAGCGCCGCTTATGCGCGTAAACCTGATCCGGCTGGATGACCTGCGCTATCAGCTTGTCTGGACCACCCATCACATCCTGCTTGACGGGTGGAGCACTTCCAGGCTGGTGAACGAGTTGTTTGCCCATTATTCCGGCCAATCCCTCCCGCATGCAGGCAGGCGCTACGCAGAGTATATTCATTGGCTGGGGCAGCAGGATGTGCTTACCGATGAAAAATTCTGGAAGGCGTCGCTGTGCAAGCTCGATGGCCCCACCCTGTTGGCGGGGGATACCCAGACAGGGCGCACAGGTTACACGAAGCTCTATTCTCGGTTCGATTCCGGCAAGACGAGATCTTACGAGCAATTTGCCCGGCAGCAGCGGGTTACCCTCAATACGCTGATCCAGGCCGCATGGGGTTTGCTGCTGAAGCAGCGCACACGAGCGGAAGCGGCTGTCTTCGGCGCAACCGTCGCCGGACGGCCCGCCAGCCTCCCCGGGGTCGAGGAGATGCTGGGCTTGTTCATCAATACGCTTCCTATCGTTATCGACGCGAAGCCTGAGCAGCAAGTGGGGACCTGGCTGCGCCAATTACAGGCCAATAACGTACGCTACCGGGAGCATGAGCATACCCCGCTGTATGAAATCCAGAGATGGGTGGGCTCGGCAGGGCGGCCGCTATTCGACAGCATCATTGTCTTCGAGAATTTTCCCGTCAGTAAAATCCTGGAAGGCCAGGATAAGGCCGGATTGCGCTTTGGCCCGACTGAAGGGGAAGGCCTGACCGGTTTCGCCATGGATTTACAGGTCGTCATCGAGGATACGCTGGAAATCGAATACTGCTATTCACGAAGCCAGTTTACAGATGCCTTCGTGATGGCGATCCGCCAACAAATGGAACATCTGCTCGAGCAGATGGTACAGGACGCTTACAGGACCATAGGGGAGCTGCAATGGGTAGAGCGAGATGCCCAGGCCCAATTGCTCGGCTGGGGGCATGGGGATAAGCGTTATCAATCGAATGTGCCCGTCCATCGCCTCATCGAGCGCCAGGCTGAAAAGCAACCGGATGCCATCGCCCTGCTGCTGGGCGATGAGGAACTGAGCTACGGTGATCTGAATCTCAAGGCCAACCAACTGGCCCATCGCCTGATCAGGCTTGGCATCACACCTGAAACCCGTGTCGGGGTTGCACTGGAACGCTCCCTGGACATGATCGTCGCTCTGCTCGCGGTCCTCAAGGCCCGAGGTGCCTATGTGCCGCTCGACACGGATTATCCGGTCGACCGGTTGACATACATGATCAACGATAGCGGCATCCGCCTGGTGCTGACCCAGGATTATTTGCGTTCCCGATTGAATTTGCCGGAGCGTATCGAAGTGTTGATGTTGAATAACATCGACCTGAGGCAGGAGCCTGAGCAGAATCCTGCCATTGGAATCGCTGAGCAGAATCTTGCCTATATCATCTACACCTCGGGTTCCACGGGCCAGCCCAAAGGAGTTGCCGTCGAGCATGGGCCCCTGGCGATGCATTGCCAGGCCACGGCGGAAATATACGAGATGGCATCCTCCTGGCGTGAGCTGCAATTCATGTCATTTTCCTTCGACGGAGCACATGAGCGCTGGCTGACCACTTTGATAAGCGGGGCGGGCCTTGCGCTGCGGGATGCCGAACTCTGGCCGGTCGAACAATCCTACCAGGCGCTGCACCGTTATAATATTACCAATGCCGTTTTCCCGCCCGCGTATCTGGGACAGTTGGCCGAGTGGGCCGAAACACGAGATGACCGGCCCACCATGGAGCTTTACGTATTTGGCGGTGAGGCCATGCCGAAGGCGACTTTTGAACGTATTCGCCAATCGTTGCGGCCGCGCATGCTGATCAATGGCTACGGACCGACGGAAACGGTGGTCACCCCATTGATCTGGAAGGTGGATGCCCATACCAGTTTCGAGGGGACTTATGCGCCGATCGGCAGGCCGGTAGGAGAGCGGACTGCCTATATCCTGGACGATAATTTGCAACTGGTCCCGCAAGGTGTTGCCGGAGAGCTGTACATAGGGGGATTCGGTCTGGCCCGCGGATATTTCGGACGTCCGGGACTCACTGCCGAGCGATTCGTTGCAGATCCATTTCATACAGGAACGACGGGAGGGCGGCTTTATCGCACGGGCGACCTCGTGCGCTGGTTGCCGGACGGCACGGTCGAATACCTGGGCCGCGTCGATCACCAGGTCAAGATTCGCGGTTTCCGTATCGAACTCGGAGAGATCGAAGCACGATTGCTGGCTATCGAAGGCATAGATCAGGCAGCCGTCATTGCGCAGCCGGCACTTTCCGGGACGGGGCAGCAACTCGTCGCGTATATCGCGCCTAAAATTCCGGATGATCCCTCGCTCTCCCCGGCGCAGGTCAAACAGCTGCTGACCCGGAGCCTGCCGGATTATATGATACCCGGAAATATAGTCGTGCTGGCCAAACTCCCGGCGACGCCGAACGGCAAGCTCGATCGTCAGAACCTTCCACAGCCAGGAAGCACCTCAGAGTCCGCTTATGTCGCGCCTTCAACGCCCGAAGCGAAAGCTTTGGCGGAGATATGGCAAAGCGTGCTGAAAGTCGAGCGTGTCGGGCAGACCGACAATTTTTTCGAGCTGGGAGGTAACTCGTTGTCATGTTTGCAAGTGATGGCCCGCATGCGAGGGTTGGGTGGCAAGGTTACCGGCATCAAGCTGCGCGACCTGATGCAGCGCCCCACCATCGCCAGCTTGCTGGAGCTCGATCCTGCCCCCACAGCCATGCTCAAGCCTTTGGCCATGAATGCCATACGCAAGGATGTGCCGCCGCTATTCTGCTTTCATCCCGGTATGGGAACGGTCTTTGATTACCAGCCGTTGTCACGCCAATTGCAAGGCCAACGTACCGTGTATGGTTTTCCATGCAGAATGCTGAGCGATCCGGCGCATCGCGATCCGTCATTGAATAGCATGGCGGTCGATTATTCCAGACAGATCATGGATATTCAACCAGAAGGGCCCTATTACCTGCTTGGGTGGTCGCTAGGGGGGACGCTGGCGGTACTTGCCGCTCACTTTCTGGAAAAGCAGGGGCATGAAGTGGCGTTCCTGGGCCTGGTGGATACAT
>CAZYYR010000246.1:0-3661 GCA_964651465.1 uncultured Nitrosospira sp. | reverse complement strand
ATCAGGCGGGAAATACGCGAATCCATTCTTTTTGCCAACCACAACGTCCTCAGAGACCCTCCCTTCTCCCATCTCGATATCATATCATGCCGCAACATGTTGATATATCTAGATTATCAGGCACAGGAGCGGGTGGTGGAGACGCTCCATTTCGCCATGAACAATGGGGGATATCTTTTCCTGGGAACTTCGGAATCGATAGATGGGGCGAGCGATCTCTACGTGCAGGTAAGCCGCGAGCATCATATTTTTCAAAGTCGCGTCATATCCGGACGGCAATATCCTGTCCCCGATTCGCTACCCTCCCGGCGCGATAAAAATATCGCAATTTCTCCATCCCACGAAATCGTGAATCGGGCAAACGACCGCATCAGCTATGGAGAATTGCATCAGCAGTTGCTGGAGCAATATGCTCCTCCTTCCCTCGTCGTCAATGAAAAATATGACGTCGTGCACGTATCTGAAAGCGCTGTCCGTTATCTGCAGGTAAGCGGCGGGGAGCCGTCCAGCAATCTGTTCAAGCTGATCCGGCAGGAACTGCGCCTCGAGCTCAGGACCGCACTCTACCAGGCGACCCAGCGGAAAACGAACGTCGAAGCCCATGGACTGCAGGTGCATTTTGGCGACCGTACCGAAACGATCAATATCCATGTACGGCCGATTCTGCGGGAGTCGGATCCTTCGCAAGGTTTTCTTCTGGTGCTGTTTGAGCCGGGAGTCGAGGCGGAGAATGACGAGGAGAAGGTGTTTACATCTGACGAGCCCGTGGCGCGGCAGCTGGAACAGGAATTGATGCGGTTGAAGGTGGAGCTTCGCACCACTACCGAGCAGTATGAGCTTCAGGCGGAAGAACTCAAGGCGTCCAACGAGGAATTGCAGGCGTTGAACGAGGAACTGCGCTCGGCAGCGGAAGAACTCGAGACGAGCAGGGAGGAACTGCAATCGATCAACGAGGAATTGACCACCGTAAACCAGGAACTCAAGGTCAAGATCGAAGAGGTGTCGCAGACGAGCAACAACCTCCAGAATCTCATCAATTCCACCGACATTGCCACCATCTTTCTCGATCGCGGCTTTCGCGTCCATCTCTTCTCGCCTGCTGCCCGCGGCATATTCAATCTTCTCTCCGGTGACATCGGGCGACCACTTTCGGATATCACGCACAAGCTCGAGTATACAGGGCTCCTGCAGGACGCCGGGAGCGTCATCGAAAAGCTGAATACCGTCGAGCGCGAGGTACGCACGACGGATGGACGCAATTTCCTCATGCGGCTCTCGCCTTATCGCACTTCCGATGATCGTATTCAGGGCGTGGTTGCCACGCTCACCGACATAACCGAGCGCAAGCGGGCGGAGGAGGCCGTCGCGGCGGATCTGAAAGCGACGACGCTGCTGCGTGATCTCAGCGCACGGCTTGTCGCGGAAGGGGATATCCAGACGCTCTACCAGGAAATCATGGCTACAGCCATCGCTCTCATGCAGGCGGAAGGAGGAACGGTTCAGGTATTGAACGACGAGACGGAAGAACTGGTGATGCTCGCTTCGCAAGGATTCGACCAAAACATGAAGGACCGCTTCGACCGCATGAAGGCATCATCCAAAACCCCATATGGCATGGTGCTGGCACGGAGCGAGCGCATCCTCTTCGATTTCGATGTGCCGGAGTATGAGGATCCAGATGGCTTGATGCGCATGCATCTGGAGGCCGGCTATCACTCTGCCCAGTCCACTCCTCTTATCGCGCGTTCTGGCAGACTGATCGGCATGGTGACGACGTACTGGAGAAAACCCCATCGGCCCCAGCAGCGGGAGCTTCGTTTTCTCGATCTGCTCGTCCGCCAGGCCGCCGACCTGATCGAGCAGCGCCTGGCGGATGAGGCGCTGCACCAGTCGCGCAAGGATCTGGCAATGGAGCTGGCCGATACCAAGAAACTGCAGCACATCAGCAGTCAGCTGATCCTCGAGGACAATGTGGACGCGTTATACCAGCAGATCCTGGAGGCGGCATTATCCCTCCTGCATTCTGAGATGGGCAGCATTCACATGTTTCACGCGGAAAAGAATCAACTACGGCTGCTGACGGAAAAAGGGCTCGATGCAGATGCAGTGAGTTTTCTCGAATGGGTACCGGTGGATTCCAGCAGTTCGTGCGGCATGGCTCTGGCGAAAGCCGAGCGCATCATCGTCCCCGATCTGGAGGGCACCGAATTGACGAGCGGCAAGGAAGATCTGGATTTCTACCGTTCGTCCGGAATGCGTTCATCCCAATCGACCCCTTTGATTTCCCGGGGCGGGAAGATTGTGGGGGTGCTTTCGACGCACTGGTGTGAACCCCACGATCCCTCCGAGCGGGAACTGCGTCTGCTGGATGTGCTGGTAAGGCAGGCAGCCGATCTCATCGAGCGCAGGCGGTCAGAAGAAGCATTGCGGGAGAGCGACCGCCGGAAGGATGAATTCCTTGCAACATTGGCCCATGAATTGAGAAATCCTCTGGCCCCCATCAAGAATGGCCTTCGAATCGCCCACCTGACCGTTTCGGCCGATTCACCATTGAGGCGTACGCTGGAGGTGATGGATCGTCAGCTCGACCTTCTCGTTCACCTGGTGGATGACCTGCTGGATGTAGCGCGCATCAACTCGGGCAAACTCCAGCTGCGCCTGGAGCGCGTAGCGATCAGGGACGCACTTACACGCAGCATCGAGTGCACTCAGCCTGCCATCAACGAGCAGAAGCATGAGCTCGATGTGGATATGGGGCCGGACGAGCTGTTTGTCGAAGGGGATCTCGACCGTTTGTCGCAGATATTTGCCAACCTGCTGTCGAATGCAGCAAAGTATACCGAACCAGGCGGACGGATCGCCGTGAACGTGTGTCGTGAAGAGCATGAAGCTGTCGTCAAGGTGACGGACACGGGAGTGGGCATCAATTCCGAAGACCTGAAGCATATTTTCGATCTTTTTTCGCAGTTCACATCCTCTCGTGGTCTGACAGAAGGCGGGCTGGGCATCGGATTGTCGCTCATCCGGACGCTCGTCCGGCTGCACGGGGGAACCATCACGGCGGAAAGCGGCGGAGCAGAAGCGGGGGGCAGCACTTTTATCGTGCGCCTGCCCCTCGTCGGAGCCGATGCTGTCGCGACGACCGTATCGGCGCCTCCAGCACCAGGAAACGATGTGTGTCCGTTACGTCTCCTGGTGGTGGATGACAATATCGATGCCGGGGTGGTGCTCGGCTTGCTACTGGACATGGAAGGACACCGTGCGGAAGTGGTGCATAGCGGAAGAGAGGCCGTGGAAAAGGCTCGACTGGGCATGCCCGACATGATTTTCCTGGACCTCGGCATGCCCGAAATGGATGGGCTCGAAACCGCACGGCAACTGCGCGCCCTGCCCGGCGGGAATGATGTTTTCCTCGTTGCCCTGACTGGCTGGGGTCAGGAAAAAGACCGCCAGCAGACGAAGGAGGCAGGCTTCGATGCCCACGTGGTGAAGCCGGTGGATAATGCCGCGCTTATCGAAGTGCTTGGGCGGCTGAAGCGCTGACACTGCGCAAGCTTCAATACCCCCCATTGCCCGCTGATCCGCCGGAGCCCTGCGATGCGCCCGGTCCGGTTCCGGATGCGCCTGTCCCTCGAAGCTGGTCTGTTGATCCGGCTCCTTT
>CAZYYR010000245.1:0-3665 GCA_964651465.1 uncultured Nitrosospira sp. | reverse complement strand
CAAGCGGCGCATCCTGATCGGTACCTATGTGCTGTCGCACGGCTATTACGATGCCTACTACATTCAGGCGCAGAAACTGCGCCGCCTGATGGCTCAGGACTTTATCGAGGCATTCGGGCAGTGCGACCTCATCATGGGCCCGACGTCGCCCACGGTTGCATTCAACCTGGGGGAAAAAAGCAGCGATCCGGTGCAGATGTATCTCTCGGACGCTTATACCATCGCTGCCAACCTTGCCGGTCTGCCTGCCCTGTCCATCCCGGTAGGGTTCGGCAAGGATGACAGGCCGGTGGGACTGCACATCATCGGCAATTACTTCAGGGAAGCACAGATGCTGAATGTGGCGCATCAATATCAGCTGGCGACTGACTGGCATATGCGGATGCCCGCCGAACCGGCGGGCAGACCGCAAGGATAGGAACCATCTCGAAGGAATCTTTGCACATGCAATGGGAAATCGTCATCGGCCTGGAGGTCCATACCCAGCTCTCGACCCGGTCCAAAATCTTCTCGGGAGCATCTACCGCCTTTGGTGCGGCGCCCAATGCGGAGGCCTGCGCGGTGGATCTCGCCTTGCCCGGCGTCCTGCCCGTATTGAATCGTAATGCGGTCGAGTGCGCGATCAAGCTGGGCCTGGCGGTCGGTGCACGAATCAACCCGACATCCATTTTCGCACGCAAGAACTACTTCTATCCCGATCTGCCCAAGGGTTACCAGATCAGCCAGTACGAATTGCCTGTGGTCGAAGGGGGAAGGGTGACGATCGGTACCGGCGAGGCCGAAAAAGTTGTCCATCTGGTGCGGGCACATCTGGAAGAAGATGCGGGCAAGTCTTTGCATGAGGATTTTCATGGCATGACCGGCATCGATCTGAATCGCGCGGGCACGCCCCTGCTCGAGATCGTTTCGGAGCCGGACATGCGCAGCAGCGAGGAAGCGGTTGCTTATGCGCGGAAATTGCACTCCCTGGTAAGATGGATCGGGATCTGCGACGGCAATATGCAGGAAGGTTCGTTTCGCTGTGATGCCAATGTATCGGTGCGTCCACTGGGATCGGACAAGCTCGGTACCCGCTGCGAAATAAAAAATCTCAACTCGTTCCGCTTTCTTGAAAAGGCCATCGACTTCGAGGCCCGGCGCCAGATCGAGGTTCTGGAGGACGGCGGGATCATTCATCAGCAGACCCGCCTCTATGATCCCGAAAAAGGCGAGACCCGTGCGATGCGCAGCAAGGAAGACGCGCAGGATTATCGTTATTTTCCCGACCCCGATTTATTGCCCCTGGAGATTCTGGAAGAGTGGATAGAAGCATTGAGGGGTACATTGCCCGAGCTTCCCCAGCAGATGCGGGGCCGCTTCGAGCGTGAGCACGGGCTTTCCATCTACGATGCAGCGGCCCTGACGGCCGACCGGGATATCGCGTCGTATTATGAGGCGCTGGTGGACCGGCTTCCATCCGATCCGAAGCTGTGTGCAAACTGGGTAATGGGCGAGGTTTCCGCCTGCCTGAACGACAAGGGTATGTCGTTCGATGATTGTCCTCTGGCGCCCGCCCAGCTTGCGCAGCTCCTGGTGCGCGTCAGGGATGGCACGATCTCGGGAAAGATCGCCAAGGAGGTACTCAGGCAGATATGGCTCAAGGCAAGCGAGCGTACAGGGTCGTGGAAGACCCGGGATGCGGAGGCGGAGGGGAATCTCGCTGACCAGATCATCGCCTTGCAAGGACTGAAACAGATCTCCGATGCAGGCGCGCTGGGAAAACTGGTCGAAGAAGTGATTGCCGCAAACGGGAAATCCGTTGAGGAATTCAAGGCCGGCAAGGAAAAAGCGTTCAATGCACTGGTCGGACAGGTGATGAAGGCAGCGAAGGGCAAAGCGAACCCCGCTCAGGTGAACGCGTTGCTGAAGCAAATGCTGGCGGAATGAGAAATGCTCTACCGCATCGGCAGAGACGTTCTGCTTACCCTAAATCTTAAACCCTAGAGATTCACGCTCCGCCCGCCGTCCACGGCGATGATCTGCCCGGTGATATAAGGCGCATCGGCAATCAGGAACGCGACCGTTTTCGCGATGTCGTCCGGCTCGCCGGTACGTTTCAGCAGGGTCCTGCCAATGATGTGCTGGCGCGACGCCTCATCCGCCCATTCTCCCGCCTCGGGCCACAGGATAGGGCCGGGAGAAATGCCATTCACTCGGACTTCAGGCGCGAGTTCCAGTGCCAGGGACCGGGTGAGCGAAGCCAGGCCGCCTTTTGCGGCGTTGTATACTACATATCTTTTCAATGGCCACTCCGAGTGGATATCCACGATATTGACGATGCAGCCATGCTGTTTTTTCAACTGCGGCGCCGCTGCCTGAGAAAGAAACAGCGGTGCTTTCAGGTTGCTGCCGACGAGATCGTCCCACAGGTCTTCCGTGATTTCTCCCATGGGAGTGGGGAAAAAGCTGGATGCATTGTTGACCAGCGCGTCGAGCCGTCCGAATTTTTCGACAGTTTCGGCGATCAGTTGCGGCAGCCTGTCCATTTCCAGCAATTCGGCCTGCACCAGTGCTGCCGAGCCGGACCTGATCCGATTGAATTCAGTATGCAATGATTGAGCCTGCTCTGGCGAAGACCGATGGTGCACGACCAGATTCGCCCCCAGTGCGTGCAGTCGGCGGCAAATGGCCGCGCCCACGCGTCTTGCTCCGCCTGTAACGAGCACCACTTTTCCTTGCATCGCACATTCCTCTACACTTGCGCCGATTCGATTTTCATGGCCTGGAATCGAAGTCCGCTCTGATTTTTTCCGCCGATTTCATTACACAGATTAGCATAGAGCCCATGCAGCCACTACCGCTTCCGCAGCCTGATCCGGCAGCCCTCGAGCACAGCCGGGCCGTAACAGAAATGATCCGTGGGGAAATTGCCGCTGCCGGAGGCTGGATTTCGTTTGCAGATTACATGAGGCTGGCATTGCATGCGCCGGGCATGGGGTATTACAGCGCCGGTGCGGCAAAATTTGGGCAGGCCGGCGATTTTGTCACCGCCCCGGAGATATCGTCCCTGTTCGGCAGAGCTTTGGCGCGGCAGGCTGCGCAGGTGCTTGAGTCCCTGGTCGATATCGACACCGATACTGCAGACGATATCCTGGAATTCGGCGCGGGCACCGGAAAGCTGGCGCTCGATTTGATGCTGGAACTGGAAAAACTCGATCGTCTGCCCCAGCGGTATTTCATCCTCGAAACCAGCGCGGACTTGCAGCAGCGGCAGCGTCGATTGCTGGAAAAGCACGCGCCGCATCTGCTCGCCCGGGCCGTCTGGCTGGAAAATCTGCCCGACCGTTTTCGCGGCCTGATGCTTGCCAATGAAGTACTCGACGCCATGCCGGTGCATCTGGTGGCATGGCGGGGTACTGGATTTTTCGAGCGAGGGGTGGCGGCATCCGACCCATCAGGCAGACAGGAATTCGAATGGAGCGACCGGTCGCTCGTGGGGGGGGAGCTTTTTCAGACAGCACGGAAACTGCGCTCCGGGGCGGAGCTCGATGAAGATGGCATTGCCCGCCGCGCAAATGGCCGCGATTATGTCAGCGAGATCGGTCTCGCGGTACGTCGTTTTCTGCCTGGTGTCGCGGATGTCCTGGAAAAAGGCGCGATTCTCCTGATCGACTACGGTTTCGGGC
>CAZYYR010000244.1:0-3674 GCA_964651465.1 uncultured Nitrosospira sp. | reverse complement strand
CAGATCGAGTTGCGCATCATGGCGCATATCTCGCAGGATGCCGGATTGCTCAAAGCGTTTGCCGCAGGAGAGGATATCCATCGTGCAACTGCCGCAGAGGTATTCGGTGTCCCGCGCGAAGCGGTAAACAACGAGCAGCGCCGCTACGCAAAAATCATCAATTTTGGCCTGATCTACGGCATGTCGGAATTCGGCCTCGCCTCGCAGCTTGGCATCGAGCGTGCGGCCGCAAGGACCTATATGGAACGTTATTTCGCGCGCTACCCAGGCGTCGCCGACTATATGCAGCGCACCCGGGAAGTCGCCAGAGCGTCGGGCTGCGTCGAAACCGTGCTGGGCCGGAGGCTATGGCTGTCCGAGATCAACAGTTCCAATGCCAACCGCAGGCAAGCCGCGGAACGTGCGGCAATCAATGCACCCATGCAGGGCACTGCGGCGGACATCATCAAGCTTGCCATGATCGCCGTGCATGCCTGGCTGCCGCAAAAAGGCCTGAGCAGCAAACTCATCATGCAGGTTCACGATGAGCTCGTACTGGAGGTGCCGCAGGAGGAAATCGAAATAATGAAAAGCGAGTTGCCGAAACTCATGGGGAATGTCACCAGACTCGATGTGCCGCTGCTGGTGGAGGTCGGTGTCGGGCCAAACTGGGAACAGGCGCACTAGGGTGACGCCGGGGATTCAATCTCTTTCAGAGCGCAACACTTGCTAAGATACTGAACATTGCCTTAAAATCACCCCCTTTTCGGTTTCGGACCTTTATTGGGCAATATCACATGGTCATCATTCGACTGGCACGAGGCGGTGCCAAGAAGCGCCCCTTCTTCAACATGGTTGTGGCCGATTCACGCAACGCCCGTGACGGCAAGTTCATCGAGCGTGTCGGTTTTTATAATCCAGGTGCAGCGGGCGGCGAGGAAGGCTTGCGCATCAACCTGGATCGCGTTACGCACTGGCGATCGCAAGGCGCGCAGATTTCCGACACTGTAAAGAGACTGATCAAGCAGCAGCTTGGCTCACAGCGAGAAGCTACGGAAGGCTGAGCCACGAGCGGCAGCCGGGCCGATGGTGGTAATGGGGCAGGTTGTCGGCTCCTACGGCGTATCGGGGCGGATCAGGGTTTTTCCCTATACCGAATCCGTGGATGGCCTGTGCACTTATCCTGCATGGTGGCTGGCCAGAGGAAATGATGAGTGGCGCAGGGTCGAAGTTGCCGGATGCGAAGCGCGTGGCCATATCTTGATCGCTCTGCTGGCACAATGCGCGGATCGCACCTCCGCAATGCAACTGAATGGTTTTCAGATAGCGATTCCACGCAGCCAGTTGCCGGTTTTACCGGAAAGCGGAGAGCAGGGCTATTACTGGTCGGATCTGATCGGACTGGAAATCGTCAATCTTGAGGATGAGCCGTTCGGAAGAGTGACCGGATTGATCGAAACCGGCGCCAATGACGTTCTCAGGATACAGCATCCGGAAGAGGGCGGAAAGGAACGATTGATACCGTTCGTGGAGCCGGTGATTACCCAGGTGGATCTGAAGGCGGGCCGGATTACAGTTGACTGGGGCGTAGACTACTAGGCCCTGATCATGATGCGCGAATTCGATGTCATCACGCTGTTTCCGGACATGTTCGAGGCGATCACCGGGCATGGTGTGACCGGCAAGGCCAGGGAGAATGGCATTTATCGGCTGCACACCTGGAATCCGCGGGAATTTACCGACGATAATTACCGGACTGTCGATGATCGTCCGTACGGGGGCGGACCAGGCATGGTCATGCTGGCCGAGCCGCTGGAAAGGGCACTTGCCGCTGCCCGGAACAGGCAGATGGCAAGCGGACTGGAGGGTGCTGACAAACCCAGGGTGATCTATCTTTCCCCTCAGGGGCGTTTGCTGAACCACGATGTAGTGATGGAACTGAGTGAATCGCCCGCACTGATCCTCCTCGCGGGACGATACGAGGGTGTGGATGAGCGTCTCATAGAGCGCCAGGTTGACCACGAGATTTCCATCGGGGATTATGTGCTATCCGGCGGCGAACTGGCCGCGATGGTACTGATCGATTGCCTGGTAAGACAGATGCCTGGTGCTTTGGGACACCCCCAGTCTGCCAATGAAGAATCGTTCGTAGACGGACTGCTTGACTATCCTCACTACACGCGGCCGGAAGTCTATGGGGGAGAAGCGGTGCCTGCAGTCCTGCTGTCCGGCAATCACGCGAGAATCAAACGCTGGCGCCTGCAGCAATCGCTGGGCCGGACATGGTTGAGGCGCCCTGATCTGCTGGGGGCAAAAATGAAACGCGGTATGACGAGCGAGGAGAAGACGCTGCTGGAGGAATTCCAGCATGCGCATGAAACCAATTGAATCATCTATGCCGAGAATACAGGCAAGGAGCTACAACATGAATCTGATCGAACAACTTGAACATGAAGAAATCAGCCGGCTCGGCAAGACCATCCCCGATTTTGCCCCGGGGGATACCGTTGTCGTGAGCGTCAAGGTGGTGGAAGGAGATCGTAAGCGTATACAGGCTTATGAGGGCGTCGTTATCGCCCGGCGCAACCGCGGCCTCAATTCCGCTTTTACGGTACGGAAGGTGTCCAGCGGCGAGGGCGTCGAGCGGACCTTCCAGACCTATTCGCCCCTGATTGCCAATATAGAAATCAAGCGCCGGGGCGACGTTCGCCGCGCCAAACTTTACTACCTGCGCGAGCGCTCCGGAAAGTCCGCGCGGATACGTGAAAAACTTCCAGCGCGCAATCCCGTCAAAAAGGGAGAGAAGGCGGTACAGAAAGCCGAGCCGGCGTGATGCTTGCCTGATCCCTGGTTTCTGATCCCTGAAGCAGGTGCGGGCCTGCTTCAGTTCCGGCGCCTGAGTCGGTGTTTTCTGCTATCCCCGCTCCTTTTCCTTCTTTTTCCCGCTTCCTGTGCCGTTCCCCGGGCTGGAGCCAATTATCCTGGCGTCGATCCGTGCTCGATCTCCTTCAGCCATATGTCATAGACTTCGTCTGGCCACAAGGATTTGATCCAGACGATCACATCATCGACCTGCTGTTTCGTCAGCTTGCCTTCCCAGGCGGGCATCGCTCCGTCCTGGCTGCCTTCCAGAATCATTTTCTCCAGCGTTTCCGTCGAGTGATGCCATGCATGGGCGCTGCCGTCGAGCGGCGGTGGCGGATATCTGCCGTCAGCGCCTGGAATGCGCCAATCCGGCCTGGCTTCCCCGTTGGGGCCATGGCAGCTCGCACAGTTCCTGCGATAGATATCTTCGCCATTCCTGATCTGTTCCGGAGCAAGTTTGCGTCCGGCCAGGTTTGGCGGCTCGGCGGGTGCGGGGGCAGCAGTCTCAGGCGATAGGTCAGCCGGAAGCTGACCCGAATCCACAGCCGGCGGCAAAGGTTCAACGGCAGCCGGTGAAGCCGGGGCAGCAGGAGGTTTCGATTCTCCGCAGCTGCTCAGGAAGCCGATTGCCGTTGCGATCAGGAGAACGACGCCAAACTTCACGGTTGCCTGTCTGTCGTGCTCATTGCTCCTTGCGCGGCTGGCGGAAGAGAAAGAAGGCAAAACCGGGAAATGAAAGAAAGCGGTTTTCCGTTGTCCGTGCTCAAGGTACCGTCTGGATTCACGCACGTCATTTCAGCCTCATCACTGATTGCTTCGCATCGGAAGGT
>CAZYYR010000243.1:0-3686 GCA_964651465.1 uncultured Nitrosospira sp. | reverse complement strand
GTCGCGCGCGCGGGATTGCGGTCGCGAATATCCGCAATTATGCCGTTCATACCGTTCCTGAACATGTGTTCGCCATGGTGCTCGCGCTGCGCCGCAACCTGCTGGCGTACCGGGAGGAGATCGAGCGCGGCGCATGGCAGAAATCCGGGCAATTCTGTCTCTTCAACCACGATATCAATGAGCTGTTCGGCGCCACCATGGGCATCGTCGGAGACGGCGTGATCGGCCAGGGGACTGCCGCCATTGCGCGCGGATTCGGTATGCGCGTCCTGTTCGCGTACCATCCTTCCCCGAAAAAGAGAAAAGTGGCACTTACTCCCTTCGATGAAATACTCGCCGAGTCGGATATTCTTTCGCTGCACTGTCCTTTGACGCCCGCCACACGCAACATGATCGGAATCGACGAGCTGCGCCAGATGAAACGCAGCGCGCTGCTGGTCAATACGGCGCGCGGAGGTCTGGTCGATGAGGCCGCCCTGGCTCAGGCACTGAACGAAGGTCTGATCGCCGGTGCGGCATTCGACGTGCTGACCTCCGAGCCGCCGACGGATGACAATCCCCTGATCGGATTGCGGCGTTCCAACTTCATCCTGACGCCGCATGTCGCGTGGGCCTCCGCCCAGGCCATGCGTTTCCTCGCGGATCAGTTGATCGACAACATCGAGGCCTGGGCCGACGGCAGACCGCAGAACCTCGTGACGTAATATCCATCGGGCTTCGCGCTTCACCCTGCGGCGCGTCGCCAGCTTGGGCGCTCGCGCAGGATAAAGGATATCATCGGAAGAGGGTTGATTGACAACCCGGATGCCCTTGGATACCCTTTTCAACTACCTTCCCTTGATACAGACATTCAGGCAAGGGGATGCGTAAGGGCAGCCCTGAATGACCGGAGCATGCATCTTCAATTATTTCCGCTCGAAGACCGTCACTGAAGGCGACTTGGACAATGAAAAAATCTGCATCATTCCTGCTTCTGTTCATTGCCGCGATTGGGGTTCTGATGCCTCCGAGTGCATTCGCCCAGCAGCAGAAATTCGAATATGAATTCGATCATGAAAAACCGTGGGTCGAGTTGCAGGCGCAACTGCCTCCCTCTCCGAATCCCGACAATCTGTTGCAGTTCGATGCCGGCCCGGCCAGCACGAACCTGCATTACGTGGATGGCGCATCCATTTCGGTAGGAGAGGACGGGGTGGTGCGTTTCAGTCTCGTGGTCAAGTCGCCTGCGGGCGCAATGAATGTCAGTTACGAGGGAATACGTTGCCAGATCCACGAGAAAAGAACCTATGCCTATGGGCGCAATGACGGTACGTGGAGCCGGGCAAGAAACTCACAGTGGATAGACCTGGAAAGTATTGCCCAGAATTATCCTCATCGGGCGCTGGCGCGGTATTTTTTCTGCCCGTTGGGAATTCACATGGTGAGGGATGAGGAAGAAGCAATTCAGGCGTTGAAAGCGGGGATTCATCCTCGCGCCGTGCGGTATTAGACGAGCGAGGTATGGGGCGGAACAGGCAAGGTTGCCGCAGGGGAAGTTTGTCAGCGGGAACGTTCGTAGAGGATTTTGGAACGGATCCCCATCTTGCAATATCCCACGGCGGGGCGAGGCAGGCTGCTCATTATCGCCTTGAACTCGGCCACATGCCCGTCATTCATCTGGCCGGGTGCGACCGGCAGATAGGCGAATTCCAGGCCGAGCCTTTTCGCTTCCGATTCGATGCGATGGTGATCCGGGTGGGCATTGCCATCCTCGTTGTCCGGTCGATTGCAGATCACGCTTCTGAATCCCGCTGCCTTGAAATCAGCCAGGTCCTCAATGGCGATCTGCGAACTGGTCGAGAAATCGGGATCGATTCGGGTAAGCGGCTTCATGATGGGTTCCCTGCGATGGTCCGACATTGCGATATTCTATCCCGGTTTTTCTATAACAGGACCAGGTTGTCCCGATGGATGAGTTCCGGCTCGCCAACATAACCCAGGATCGTTTCAATCTCGCTGCTTGTCCGTTGCAGAATGCGCCGGGTTTCCACCGCGCTGTAATTGATGAGCCCGCGCGCGATCTCCCGGCCCAGCGGGTCGAGGCAGCCGACGACTTCTCCCCGTCCAAAATTACCTTTCACGCCGGTGACACCGATCGACAGGAGGCTTTTACCCCCCGTCGCGACGGCCTGCACCGCGCCCTCATCCAGGGTGACGTTTCCGCGGATCTGCAAGTGATCCGCAAGCCACTGCTTGCGTGCCGCGAGGGTCAGCGTGTCCGCCAGCAGCGGCGTGCCGATTCTTTCCCCCCGCGCCAGGCGAATCAGGACGTCAGGTTCATGCCCGGAGGCAATCACCGTATGAGCACCGCTCCGGGCAGCACGCTTCGCCGCGAGCACTTTGGTCAGCATGCCGCCGCGGCCGATGTCGCTGCCGGCTCCTCCTGCCATGGCTTCGAGCGCGGCCTCTCCCGCAATCGCCTGTTCCACCAGCGTGGCCTTCGCGTCCCTGCGCGGGTCGGCGGTAAACAGCCCTCCCTGATCGGTAAGGATCACCAGCACATCGGCTTCTATCAGGTTGGTTACCAGTGCACCCAGGGTATCGTTGTCTCCGAAGCGGATTTCGTCGGTTGCCACCGTGTCGTTTTCGTTGATCACCGGGATCACGTTCAGGCTCAGCAGCGTGCTGAGGGTCGAGCGGGCGTTGAGGTAACGCTTCCGGTCCGACAGATCTTCATGGGTAAGCAATACCTGCGCCGCATGCAGCTGATGGTCCCGAAAACAGCTCTCATAGGCCTGTACCAGCCCCATCTGTCCGATGGCCGCCGCAGCCTGCAGCTCATGCACGGCATGGGGCCGTTTTTTCCAGTGCAGCCGCTGCATACCTTCGGCAATCGCACCGGAAGAGACCAGGACCGTTTCCTTGCCCATTTTCTTGAGTGCGGCGATCTGTTCCGCCCAGCGTGCAAGGGCCGCATGGTCGAGACCCTGCCCCTGGTTGGTCACGAGACTGCTGCCTACCTTGATGACGATACGCCGCGACTGTTTTAATACGGATTCCATGCCTGATTCGACGCAATGATTATGTCCGGTCTCGCCTGGATCCCGCAGGATCAGGCGTGAAGAGGGCTGGCGGCATCACATTTCTCCGACGGGGATGAGGCGAGTGCCGATCATGGTCAATGCCCTAGCAGGACAATGTCAAGTGCGTTACCGGCGGCGCGCAGTTCCTGATCGAGCGTGGCCAAGGGCAAATCGAGGCGCTGCGCCAGTTCCAGATATGCTGCATCATAGAGAGAGAGGCGATAGCGTTCAGCCAGAAGTGCAGTTGCTGTCCAGGCCTGACTGGCAGTCTCGGGATCGAGGTCGACCGGGAGGTCGCGGAGAAACCCAGCTAGCTGACGACGATGCGCAGTATCCAACCGACCCCGGCGCTCTGCCATGGCCAAGCCATTGAGGATTTCCAGCGGCCAAAGCGCAGGCGCCATCGCACCGGTTTCGGCGATCTGATCCAGTAGTGCAAGGGTGGCGGGGGTGTGTTCATCCTCAAAACACCAGGTCAATGCGACGGAGCTATCGAGAACCAAGCTCATGGGCGGCCTTCATTGATGAGATCCTCGATCCTGAGGTCTCCCAGGGTGATTCCGCGGCTAGCTTCGATCAGACCACGCACTGCCTGACGCGCTCTCGCGCGATTAAAACCGGGCT
>CAZYYR010000242.1:0-3691 GCA_964651465.1 uncultured Nitrosospira sp. | reverse complement strand
GGACGCGGGAGTTGGAAAAGGCGACAGGTCAGGTTGACGTTGAGTCAGCCGGTCATTTAGACTGGCGCGGGTGTTGGAATTCATACCCTGGCGTTTCAGCAATCCTGGTTCGTCTGCCCGATAGCCGAAGCTTGTGCGCGGGAAGACGCGTCCTGTCCAGGTTGAAGACCGGTTTTTCGCAACCGGATACAGTGTCAGGGCACAAGGGGTACAAGGCGGGGTACAAGGCAGAGGGTAGCCTTGATACGCATGTGTACGCAAGCGGGGCAAAGCCTTTTCAGTGTGTCTGGGAGAATATTGCCGGGATGGTTCCCGGCATCCAATCATGAATAGTGTGGAACTCGCGGTCGCCGGCACAATCGAACCCCGAAAATAAAAATTGGTAAGCCCGGTTACTTGGCACATGGCGGCACATGGAAACCCTGGGTCAAACTGAAGAAAAATCGGACCGTCGATGAAGGCTTGGCGGCGACGGGTGTACACTTCGCTTATTTTTTATTGAGGCATTCATACCAGAGGTTGAATATGAATCTGAGCGCACGAAAAATAATACCGGCCGAGCCTGCTTCCGGAAATCCGAAGCTGTGCATCATGCCAGAACAGCTGTTTCCACGAAGCCCCGTTCTTGCCGGCGACAATGCCGAGTCGAAGCGCGAGGAAATACGCGAATATTTTCATGCGACGCTCGACCGTTATGAACAGCTCTTTGAAACCTTGCGAGGTGATGAAGCCTATTTCAGGAAACCGATCGCTCTCCGTCACCCCCTGATTTTTTACCTGGGCCATACGGCAACATTCTTTACGAACAAATTGCTTCTTGCGGGGTTGATCACCGAACGGATCAATCCGAAGATGGAGTCGATGTTCGCAGTGGGTGTCGATGAAATGAGCTGGGATGACCTGGATAATACCCATTATGACTGGCCATCCATCGAAGAGGTTCGCGCCTATCGCCGCATTGTTCGAAATACGGTCGACCGGCTTATCACGGAAACACCGCTTACCATGCCGATCGGTTGGGGCAGTCCGTGGTGGACGATCATGATGGGCATAGAGCACGAACGCATTCACCTGGAAACATCCTCCGTCCTGATCAGGCAGCATGCGCTGCAATATGTCGCGCCTCATCCAGCATGGGAACCTTGCTGTAAGTCGGGCCAAGCGCCCCTTAACCAGTTGATCAGCGTACCTGAAGGCACTGTGCACCTCGGCAAAGAGAAGACCGATCCGTACTATGGATGGGATAACGAATTTGGCAGCCATACTGCTGATGTCGAGCCCTTCCAGGCAGGAAAGTACCTGGTGAGCAACCAGGAATTTCTCGCTTTCGTCGAGGCAAACGGGTATGGCACGCAAGCGTGCTGGGAGGAAGAGGGCTGGCAATGGCGATGTCATGTCCAGGCCCGGCATCCCACATTCTGGGTCAGACAGGGCACCGAGTGGCGCTTCCGCTCGATGACCCGGGAAATGCCCATGCCCTGGGATTGGCCGGTGGAGGTCAATTACCATGAGGCCAAGGCTTTCTGCAACTGGAAAGCGGCGGCCACCGGTCAACCGTACAGATTGCCTACAGAGGACGAGTGGTACCGGTTGTACGACGTGGCGGGACTGTCCGAGGTTCCTCTCGGGGAGCCCGCCGCAGCCAATATTCATCTCGACCATCTGGCATCCAGTTATCCGGTCGACGAATTTCCTCAGGGTGAATTCTACGATATCGTCGGCAATGTCTGGCAGTGGACGGAGACGCCGATCTATCCTTTCGAAGGTTTCGAAGTCCATTCCCACTACGATGATTTCAGCACGCCTACATTCGACGGCAGGCATAATCTCATCAAGGGCGGTTCCTGGATTTCCTGCGGCAACGAATCATTGAAAACCGCGCGCTATGCGTTTCGTCGCCATTTTTTCCAGCATGCCGGGTTTCGCTATGTGGTAGCGGCTGCCCCCGCTGTTCAGCACGGCTCCCACTACGAAACGGATAAACTGCTCTCCGAATATGCAGAATTCCATTATGGTGAAACCTACTTCGGCGTGCAGAATTTCCCCAAGGCCCTGGCTGAACTGGCCATTGCGGCGATGGGTGACAAGCCCGCACGCACTGCGCTCGATCTCGGCTGTGCTTCCGGACGCGCCACTTTCGAGCTTGCGCGGCATTTCGACCATGTGACCGGCATCGATTTTTCCGCCCGCTTCATCGGCCAGGGCGCCCAGCTTGCCGAGCAGGGCCTGCTGCGCTATACGTTGGCGGACGAGGGCGAACTCGTCTTTTACCGGGAACGCACGCTTACGGGGCTCGACCTCGAAGCTGTGAGGCGCAAGGTGGCGTTTTATCAGGGAGACGCCTGCAACCTCAAACCCTTGTTCACGGGGTATGACCTCATCCTGGCGGCCAATCTCATCGATCGTCTCTATGATCCACGAAAACTGCTGACGACCATCCATTCCCGCATCAATCCGGGCGGAATCCTGCTGATCGCTTCGCCGTATACCTGGCTGGAGGAACATACCAGGCGGGAGGCGTGGATAGGAGGATTCAAGCGCGATGGTGAAAGCTTCGGCACGCTGGATGGCTTGAAGGAGATCCTGGGCGGCCATTTCAAACTGATTCAGGGACCCACCGAAGTGCCATTCGTGATTCGCGAAACCCGGCGGAAATTCCAGCATACGCTCTCGGAAGTGACCGTCTGGGAGAGAACCATTTGAGCGGCTCCCATGACTTCGACAGGGAAATCGAGCGCGCAGGTACCGGAAGCCTGAAATACGATGGGCGCGACACCATGTTCGGCGCAGCGGGCGTTATCCCCCTCTGGGTGGCCGACATGGATTTTGCCGCCCCGCCTGCGGTTGTAGGAGCGCTTACGGAAAGAGCCAGGCATCCCGTATATGGGTACACAGTGTATCCGGACAGCCTGTACCGTTCGTTGCAAGACTGGGTAAAACGGCGCCACGGCTGGGAAGTAAAACGGGACTGGATCATGATGTGTCCCGGCGTGGTGCCCTCGCTGCACGCGGCCGTCATGGCTTTTGCCAAGCCGGACGACGCGGTCGTCGCGCAGCCGCCCGTCTACTTTCCTTTCTTTTCCGCTGTGACCGGTACAGGGCGGCAACTGGCAGAAAATCCGCTTCGTCTTTCCGGCGGGCGCTATGGCATCGATTTCGATCACCTGGAGCAGTGCGCTGAAAATTCCCCCCTGCTGCTGTTTTGTTCGCCGCATAACCCGGTCGGCAGGGTATGGACCCCGCAGGAACTGAAGCGGATTCTGCAGATCGCCGAGAAATACCGCATGATGATATTCTCGGATGAGATTCATGCCGATCTGATCTATCCTGAAAACCGTCATCATGTGCTTTCAATGCTGGCGGAAGCAGCCGCGGGCGACGAAGCGAATGTCATCACTGCCATTGCCCCCAGCAAGACATTCAATATTCCCGGGCTGAATCTTTCCGCTCTCGTCGTACCGAACCCGGAGCATAGAAAAAGACTCATGGAGATCTTCGATACGATGCATGTCAGCGCATCCAATCCCTTCAGCATCGTTGCCTTCGAGGCTGCCTACCGGGAAGGGGGGCCTTGGCTGGACGATCTGCTCGGTTATTTCAGGGAAACTCGGGAATTCGTTGCAGAGTATCTGGGAAAGCATATTCCGGAAATCCGTCTTGTGAAGCCGGAAGGAACCTATCTGCTCTGGCT
>CAZYYR010000241.1:0-3724 GCA_964651465.1 uncultured Nitrosospira sp. | reverse complement strand
GTATTGGTTTTCACCTATCGGCGCATGCCGCTGTCGGATGCGACTTATGTCCTTTTCTTCCTCTTTCTTCTCCTGCATGCGGTGGGTGCGCACTACACCTACGCGGAAGTACCGTTGGGCTTCTGGCTGAAGGACACGCTCGACCTGGAAAGAAACCATTTCGACCGCTTCGTGCATTTCTTCTTCGGCATCATGGCCTATCCCATCCAGGAAGTATTCGTGCGCCTCACGCGGGAAACAGGGTTCTGGGCAAGGGTCCTGCCCGCGGCGATCATCATTTCGTTCAGCGGTTTTTTCGAGATACTGGAGGCGATCATCGTGATGATCGTCGATCCCGACCTGGGCACGGCCTATCTCGGCTTGCAGGGCGATGTCTGGGATGCGCAGAAGGACATGGGGCTGGCCATGCTGGCGGCAGCAATCGCGGTGAGCTTCACCGGAGGAAGAAAGCACCTTGTTGAATAGGGCTAGAAAGTCCCGCGAACAATCCACACGGCCGATATGCATGATGCTGCCACGGGGGCGTACGCTCAGGAGCGGTCGCGCATCTCCATAACGCCTTCGGCTTCCGCGCAGTGGTTGCAGCAGAACATCACACCGCTTTTTTCCAATCCATGGCCGACGATGCGCACGTGGCAGTGAGCGCAGGTAGGTGCAAGCACCTGAATCGCGCATTCGAAGCTGTCGAAGGTATAGGTCTTGCTGGAGGCAATGATCTGGAATGACTTATCGTAATCGTTACCGCATCCGTCGCATTTTGGCATGACGTGTTCTCCGTAATGGCTAGTAATGGTTGGTAATGGTTGTGCTGGTGATGATTGTAGTAGGGGCCCGGCAGGCTGCCGTTACCAGGACAAGGCGAGACCGGTAAGAATATGGCGTTCCATCGGGTTTCCGTCTTCTTCCGCCTCCATTGCCCGCGAGTGAAATTCATGCCGTCTGTTTCCTCGCATTGACCGTTGACAATGTATGCCTGGCGGCAGCCGCATCCAGCAAGGGCGGCACTGGGGATTCCCGCCGCCTGACGACTGCCTGGGTAACTGCCAGTTTGACCTGTCCCGCATTCACTGCCGGAAACTCCGACCACAACAGGGCGATGGCCCCGGTGACGAAGGGTGCCGCGATGCTCATGCCTCCCAGTGTGAGTACCTGCCCGTCGGCGCCGAGACTGGTGATACCGTCACCCGGGGCGCTGAGGCCGCGGGTACCGATGGCGCCCCCCTGGCTGTATCCATTCATGGGCTGGCCCGACCGGTCGCAGGCCACTACGGGAATGACCCACGGGTGCCGGATGATCGCGGTGCCGTCGAGGGTGTCCACATTTGCCGCCGCCGCAACAATTAGCACGCCACGGCTGCGCGCGTGGTTGAGAGCCTCATCCAGCGCCTGCTCCCCCTTGGCGGACGGTTTCGCCATGGCAAGGCTCAGATTGATGATGCGAGCCCCGGCATTCATGCAGTCGAGAATCGCCACCGCAAGCTCTTCCGGGGTCGCGCTGGGCATGTAATCGCGCCCAGGAGTAAATTCGCAGTGAACGGGACGAAGCAGAACCGTGCAGTCCGGGCAGATCGCGGGAGCTGCGGAATCGCGTCTTGCCGCGAGGATCCCGGCGATGAAAGTGCCATGCAGGCGCGTTGCGCTGTCACATTGCATACAGGCTGCGGCATGGGCTCCGGTAATCTCGTGCAGGTTCGCCGTCGTGAGATCCGGATGCTGCGTGGCGACGGGCCCGTCGATCAGCCCAATCTTCAAATCCTGACGCCCACGGGTGCGGGTCATCAGGGATGTCAGATTGACCAGGTCGGTAAGCATAGAAAGGAATAAATACGCTTCATTTCACTGTCTTTCCGTGCGTTGGCGAACGGAACGCCATTGACAAAAGGGAACCATGACGAGGGTTTATGCAACCTGCTTTCGCCAGAGCCGGCAATTTCGGTTTCGCGTGTGCCACCGCACAGAAGCGGCGGGCCACGCTGTTTACACTAGCCGTTCTGCAATCGAGAGGAGAATGATCATGACGAAGCTGAAAGGTGGTCTCACCGCCGCACTGATGGCGCTTGCGCTCACTGCCTGTGAATCGAAGCAGGAAGAAAAGCGGGAGCAGGCGCTGGAGCAGAAGGCCGATACCCTGGAAGACAGGGCGGATACCATACGCAAGGAAGGTGAAGCAACTGCCGATCGCCTCGAAAGGCAGGATCCGGGTATGGATAGCACCACCACCAATCGCGCAGCCGATGCGGCGGAATCCATGGCCGAGAAACGTGCCGATCAGCTGGAGGAGCAGGCGGATCAGTATCGCGAACATAAATGATCTGCTTTCCGTATAGCATTCCTGTTCTTTCCTGATACTCACCCCCTTGGAAAAGAGCGCGGCCGCCTTGCCTGCGGTGTAGTTTCCTGCAGATGCTGCCGCGCTTGTTTTCCTGTCTTTCCCTCATCAGGTTTCGTACATCCCGGCGATCGCCGATGCGAACCGTTTTTCGATCTCGGTGCGCTTCAGCTTCAATGTGGGCGTCACAAGGCCATTTTCCACAGTCCATGGGTCCAGGCTCAGATGAAGGGCACGGATGCGGGCATGCTTGGGAAAATCACCCAGGTTGGTCTTGATTTTTTTCAGAGCGGCGGCGCGGACGGACGCTTGCGCCAGCGAGGCGCCATCGTCGGCGTTCAGGCCGAGGCTGGCTGCGAGGTGTTTCCATTCTCCGCGGTTGAGCACGAGCAACGCGCCAAGGTAGGGCCTGCCTTCGCCAACCACCATGACCTGGTCGAAAAGCGGCTCCTGGACGATGGCGGTTTCCAGGTCGCTCGGGGCGATTTTTTCGCCCGTTGCGGTCACAAGGATTTCCTTGATGCGGCCGGTAATGAATACATGGTCATCCGCGATGCGCGCCTGGTCGCCCGTATGTAGCCAGCCTTCCGGATCGATCGCGTTTTGCGTGTCTTCCGGCCGGTTCCAGTAGCCGAGCATGATGCCCGGGCTGCGTGCCAGCAGTTCTTCCTTGTCGCCGATATGAAGTTCGATCCCCGGCAGCGCGCCGCCGGCAGATTCAGGGATGTTGTCGTCCGTCCGGTTGGCCGTGAGTACCGGCGAAGCCTCGGTCAGTCCGTATCCCTGTATGAGCGGGAGTCCCAGCCCGATGAAGCATCGCGAAACATCAGCGGGCAATGCCCCTCCTCCGCTCACTGCCAGCCGTAGATGCCCGCCGAAGCGCTCCAGGACGGGGGCCGCGACCAGCCGGTCCAGTATGGGCCAGGCAAGGTGATGCCACCAGCGCGCCGGTTTTACTTCCTGCCGTGCCGTGCCCTTCCGGCTTTGCCGTGCGATGAAGCGGGTCCATCCGAGGGTTGTCGTCCAGTCGAACAGGAGCATGGCAAATCTTCCTTTTCCCTGGACGTGCTGGCGGATTTTCGTGCGGATACCCGCATATATTTGGGGGACGGCGATGAAAACGGTGGGATGAACGGAAGCCATGTCTTCCGCCAGGTCCTTGAGCGAGCGCGCATAAGCTACGCTGCTTCCTGCCATCATGGGCACGTAGTGGCCCACGGTCCGTTCCAGCATGTGGGAAAGGGGCAGCAGCGAGAGATAAACGTCGTCCGGATAGCCGGGTATGGCGCGGAGCGTGGCTTCCGCATCCCACAGGATGTTGCGGTGGGACAGCATGACGCCCTTGGGCCTGCCGGTCGTGCCGGAGGTATAGACCAGCGTGGCGAGCGTGTCGCC
>CAZYYR010000240.1:0-3766 GCA_964651465.1 uncultured Nitrosospira sp. | reverse complement strand
GTCAATCTGCCGGGATGCAGGCATCCAGAAGGGAACGCATGCGCCGCCAGTGCGAACCTTCCCAGAAGACGCGCTGACAGACATCACAGGTGCTGAAGTGTTCGAAACGCTCGCGCACGGAAGGAGGAAGGCGTGACAGCACTTCAGCTTTTTCGATAGGCCGCAATGACGTGTTGCATTCCAGGCATAAAGTGAACGGGCGAGCACTGCGGGCAAGGTCCAGCCGCTCGAATATCTCATAAAGCTGCTGTGGTGGCTTCAGCGTATGCACGTAACACCCATGCGTGATTGAGCGGCGCTTGAGCAGTTCCCGGTCACGCGTCAGAACGATGCGCCCCTCGCGTGCGATCGTCTCGATTTCATCATCGTGGTAATTGTTATCGTACAGGGTATCGAAGCCCGCCATGCGCAGCAGGTGCGCAAGCCCCCCGAGATGGGCATCCGCAATGAAGCGCATCACGCGCAATGGATGTTCCCGCACCCGCAGGACGGGTGTGATGTCGATCATCTCGAATTTGGGAAAGACGGCCACACGGTCGCCATCTTCCAGGATACGGTCAAACCCCACTGAAACACCGTTGACCAGCACCAGTTCGACTTCCGTATGGGGCACGCCCAGGGCTTCGATCATATGCTTGGCAGTGGCCGCGCGGGCGCAAGGACAGGCAAATTCGTGCCGTCGTCGATCCGGCGCCAGGAAATCGTTCAGCTCCTCATAAAAACGAAAGGTTGCGGTCACCATCTATAGAGTATGGAGTCTTTCATGTTCCAGCAGAAAGTGTGTCTGCCGCGGCTACAGCGGGTATCTGCCGGTGAGCACCCATGCTTCGGTAGCCAGACGCAACGATGTGCTCAAGTATTCCATGCGCACGCCCATCCGGTCGGGCGCGGTGATGATGGCGGTAGGCGGTTTGTCGCACTCCGGGCGTATCAGCGCGTCGATACCGATGCCCTGCTGCTTCAGCTTTTCGATCCTGCCTTCCAGATCCGATTCCCACATGCCAAAGTAGAGAATCTGCCCCGCATTTTTTGCTGAAAATATACCGTTGCCGCCCGCCTGGATCAATTCCAGATAAGGTGGGCGTGCCCTCGAGTAGACAGTAACGACCTCGATACTTTCGGATTGCCCGCTTGCAGGGTTTTCGATACACAATACGGTATCGGTGGGTTCCGTAAACTTCACATCCAAGAGGCTGGAGTAATGGGCCTCCGCTACCTTGTAATCAGGGACGACGATGCCGATATGGTAGTAGATGGGTTTCAGCATGCTGCCCCTTTCTATTGAAAGCCTGTTTCCGGCTGGAAAGCAATGCGGAAAAATCCCGCTTATCGCATCGCTTGCATCTCAATGCGCCTTAATGAATTAGTAGGCCATTCCCGGCACGGCGTCAAGGCATTATAGTCCAAGGGGAGCAATAAACTGGCCGGCACAGAAAGAGTGTAAGGAATTACAATGACTGTGCCTGATCTTTTCAGGAGTATCCATGCCCAGCCATGAACAATTGCTGCGTGAGGCTGTTCGCCTTGCCAAAATCAACGCCGAAGAGGGAGGCCGTCCCTTCGGTGCGGTACTCGCCATGGATGGCGAAATCATTTCCACCGGGGTGAATGGCGTGTTACGCAGTCACGACCCGACCATGCATGCGGAAATGGAAGCGGTGCGCGTCGCGAGCAAGCACCTCGACGGGGCCGACCTGAAAGGCAGCGTGGTATATGCCAGCGGTCACCCCTGCCCGATGTGTCTTGCGGCCATGGTCATCGCCGGTGTAAGCGCCGTTTACTATGCCTTTGATAACGATGATGCGGAGCCTTATGGCTTTTCCAGCAAGGCCACATACCAGGCGCTGCATCTGCCGCTTGCTGCGTCGCCGTTGCCGCTCACCCGCATCGACATCGGTCTGGCCGCGTCGGAATTATATGGTTAGCCGGTTATGCCCAGTGATGGGTGTCGCCGATCAGTCAGCAGGCACCGGGGAATGCCGGGTTTCCTCTTTCACATGCACCACGCGCATGTCCTGCCGCCTGCTGCAACCGTCGAAAAGTGTTACAAATTCCGCTTGCACTGATATCCTGTAAGCAAATATATTGGAGAGTCAATGCCCTATAATCAGGGCACATTTATTGCTTGATAACTAACCAGTGAGCCACAAACGGGTGGAGGGATCGGCTGTGGCCGTGCCCGCGCCTCGAGCAGTGGCTGAACAGGACGACTTATGCACCTTACTCGATTTCGAGTCACAAATTTTCGATCTGTCCAGAACAGCGGCTGGGTAGACGTGGATGACGTAACTGCCCTGATCGGCGTGAACGAATCCGGCAAAACCAACCTGCTCGTGCCGCTGTGGAAGCTGAACCCGGCGATGGGGGGAGAAATCCATCCAACTTCCGATTACCCGAAAAAACATTTCGGCGCGATACGCCAGGCACCGCGTGACTACTGTTTCATCACAGCGGAGTTCGAGGCGGGCACGCTTGCCGGCGAGCTTTCCGCCAAGGCGCAAATTTCACCGGAAGAGGCTGCGCTCGTATCGGTGAAACGGTACTTCAACGGGGAGTATGGAATTTCTTTCCCACGCCACCAGAAAATTGCCGAACTGGATGGGGCAGAGGTAAAAGCGCTGATCGCCGCCGCCAGCAGAAGCATTACCGAACTGGTGCCACCACGGCAGGAAGAAAAGCTGAAAGAAACCGTTCTCGCCGGCCTGCACGAAATGAATGAACGTCTCGCGGAGCCGGGCCTTTCCGTAGTACAGGTATCGGACTTCAAGCGAGACCTGCAACTTCTGGTTCAGGAACCCGACAAAAGAACCACGTCGGTGTACGGCAAGGTTGCAGACCTGCTGGATACCGTTGAATCAATGACGTGCGAAGTGATCAGGTCCTCGCATGAAGGTGCTGGCGATTTGATCCATACGCTGGTCGCCGCATTGCCGAAGTTCGTTTATTACTCCGAATTCGGCAACCTGGACTCCGAGATCTATCTTCCCCACGTTGTACAGAACCTTCAGCGGACGGATCTTGGATCGAAAGAGGCAGCCAAAGCCCGCACCTTGCGCGTCCTGTTCAAGTTTGTACGGCTTGAGCCCGGCGAGATCCTGGAGCTTGGCCAGGATTTCAGGGACGCGCATGACAGCCCGCGTGAGCCCACCGCGGACGAAATCCGCGAAATTGCGCTGAAAAAGCGAGAGCGCTCAATCTTGCTGCAATCTGCCGGCGCCATCCTGACCGAGAAATTCAGGAACTGGTGGAAACAGGGAGACTACAAATTCCGCTTCGAGGCGGATGGCAGCCACTTCCGGATATGGGTTTCGGATGACCGCCGGCCGGAGGAAGTGGAACTGGAGAGCCGGAGCACCGGCTTGCAGTGGTTCCTGAGCTTTTATCTTGTCTTCCTCGTGGAAAGCCAGGGCGAGCACCGGAACGCTATTTTGCTGCTGGATGAGCCCGGCTTGTCGCTGCACCCATTGGCGCAAAGGAACCTTTCCGCATTCTTCGATAATCTGTCAAGTTTCAACAGGATTCTCTACACGACCCACTCGCCGTTCCTGATCGACGCAGGGCAGCTGGGACGCGCGCGCAAGGTTTATGTATCGGAAAATGGCACGACCAGGGCCACACCGGAGCTTCGGCATGCGGAAAAGGATCCGCGCCAGGCAGGCGCTGCCTATGTCGTTCACTCCGCATTGAGCCTGAACATCGCCGAGAGCCTGCTGCTCGGGTGCCAGCCCGTCATCGTCCAGGACCCTGCGGATCAATATTACCTGTC
>CAZYYR010000239.1:0-3789 GCA_964651465.1 uncultured Nitrosospira sp. | reverse complement strand
GTTTCCGTGGGGAAGGCCACGACCCCGCCCGCTCTCAGCAGCGCGGCCGCCACGTGCACCTGGCGATGCGATTCGGTTGCGGTCATCTCCTTACCACTTCTGCCGACAGTACGGCATGATCGGAAATTGCCGACCACGGGCGGCCTTGAAGGACCTGCGCCTTTTCGATATGGAAACCACGGACGTAGATGCGATCGAGCCTGAACAACGGCAGCATGGAAGGAAAGCTTCGCGCCGCCCTTCCCTCCGTCAGCTCGAACGCTTCGGCCAGGGCCAGCCGCTGTACAAGGATTCGGCTGGCAAGTTCGCGCCAGTCGTTGAAATCCCCGGCAATAACGAGAGGCGCCTGGCGCGGGACCAGATGCTCGATATGCTGTTCCAGCACCTTAAGCTGCCGGGCCCGGCCTCGCCTGAACAACCCCAGGTGCACGCATATGCAGTGAAGGTGCTCCCGCCAGCCGGGAATGCCGATTTCGCAATGAAGCAGACCCCGGCTCTCGAAACGGTGCGCGGAAATATCTATATTATCCCAGCGCACGATGGGGTAGCGGCTCAGGATCGCATTTCCATGATGGCCTGCATCGTATACGGCATTCTTGCCATAAGCGAAATCCGACCAGATCGAATCGGCCAGAAATTCGTACTGGGGATTGCACGGCCAGTTCTCGAAACGCGAGGCATGGCCTTTGTGTTCACCCACCACTTCCTGCAAAAAGATGATATCGGCGTTCAGTGCGCGCAGGTTGTCGCGCAGATCGTGTACCATCACCCGCCGGTTGAAATGAGAAAAACCTTTGTGAATATTGTAGGTGGCGATATGCAGTTTATCGGTCATACGATGAGCAGGAGGCCCGGATCAGAACGTCGTCCGGCAATCGGAAATACGGGCTGACCCGGGATACCGGTCGTGGCCGGTTTCGGCGCAGCCGTATTTTGTCACCATTATTGTGAAACCTCCAGCATTCGTTCCAGTGCCAGCCTGGCAAGCACCGCATCTTCCGCGGGTACCTTGATCTGGTTCACCACTTTCCCAGCCACGAGATTTTCCAGCGCCCACGCCAGATGCTGCGGATCGATGCGGGCCATGGTGGAGCACATGCATATGGTGGAAGCCATGAACTGCACTATTTTCCCTTCCGGCTCGAACTCTTCCGCGATACGGCTGACCAGATTCAGCTCGGTCCCCACCAGCCAGCGGGTTCCCGGCTCCGCTGCACGTATGGTCCTGATGATGTAATCGGTGGAACCGACATAATCGGAATTCCTGCATACTTCGAAACTGCATTCGGGATGCGAAATCACTTTCCCCTCGGGATACTGATTGCGAAACCGCAATATGTGCTGCGGCTGGAACATCTGATGCACGGAACAATACCCCTTCCATAGCAGGATTTTTGCTTTCCGGATCTGCTCGGGCGTCAGCCCGCCCATCGGTTCATCGAAATCCCATACCGGCATTTCGTCCATCGGGATTCCAAGTTGGTGGCCGCTCCACCTGCCCAGGTGCTGATCCGGAAAAAACAGGACCTTTTCACGCCGTGAAAAAGCCCATTGCAGGATTTTCACCGCGTTGCTGGAAGTGCAGACGATGCCTTCATGTTCACCGCAAAAGGCTTTGAGGTCGGCAGCGGAATTGATATAAGTCACAGGCGTGATTTCTTCTTCCGGATCGAGCACTTCCGCCAGTTCGCGCCAGGTGCGCTCGACCTTGAAAAGACTGGCCATGTCCGCCATCGAGCACCCGGCGGAAAGGTCGGGCAGGATGGCGGTCTGCTCCGGCTTGGAAAGAATATCGGCAACCTCGGCCATGAAATGCACGCCGCAAAATACCAGGTAATCCGCATCCGTGCCGGCTGCAAGACGCGAGAGCTGAAGAGAATCGCCAGTGAGGTCGGCATGTCTGTACACATCCGCGCGCTGGTAATGGTGCGCCAGAATGACCGCACGCTTCCCGAGTGCCTCCTTCGCCTCGATGATACGCTGCGCGCAATCGTCATCCTTCAGGCTATCGAAAGTTTCGAATGCAATGGCTTCCGCTGGCATATACACCTCCTGTTTCCTTAAAAGAACACCGCCGGAGTCCGAAGCACCGTCGGTCAAAGTATCATCAGACAGTGATTCGCGATCCCGGTTCGGCCGGGCATTCACTGAATCTCTGCCAGCCGGCGAATCGCCTCCGCATTGCTGGGCGAGAAAACCTTCTTTGCCGCCAGTTGCCATGGCAGCCAGTCGAATCGCAAATGCTCCCGCGGTGCCAACGAAACCGGAACAGGCTCCGGCACAAGCAGCCCGAATACATGCTCGGTATTGTGCGTGACATGCGGTGGATAACGCCAGCGCCACTCTTCATAGATTTCGTAATCGTTCAGGATATGCCAGTCAGTCAACTGATACCGGCTGGTATCCAGCCCAGTTTCTTCCCCCACTTCCCGCGACGCTGCCTGCAACGGCGTTTCACCCTGGTCGAGGCTGCCCGTCACCGACTGCCAATACCCGGCATGATCGGCCCTTTCCAGCAGCAGGACCTGCCTGTCGCGGGTATGGATGATGACCAGAACGGAAACCGGAATCTTGTAAGTCATCGGGTACTCCGCAGGGATTGGAACCCCGGATTCGTTCAGGTTCCGCGAGCACAACCGCGCTGTCGCCCTACCTGCACACCCCCTCTTTCGATTCGGACATTACATTTGACGAAGCCTGATGTGCAACTCCCGCAACTGCCTGTCAGCCACTGTGCTGGGCGCATGAGTCAGCAGACACTGCGCGCGCTGCGTCTTGGGAAACGCGATCACGTCACGAATGGATTCGGCCCCTGCCATCATGGCAACGATACGATCGAGGCCAAAAGCAATACCGCCGTGCGGGGGCGCGCCGTACTGCAACGCCTCCAGCAGGAAGCCGAATTTCTCCTGTGCTTCCTCGGTTCCGATATTCAAGGCACGAAATACTTTGGACTGGATTTCCCGGTTGTGTATGCGCACGGATCCGCCGCCGATTTCAGAGCCGTTCAACACCATATCGTACGCCTTGGACAAGGCTTTCTCCGGATCGGTCTCCAATAAATCCTCATGGCCACCCGCTGGAGAGGTAAACGGATGATGCAACGCTTTCCAGCGGTCTTCCTCTTCGTCCCGTTCGAACATGGGAAAATCGACGACCCACAAGGGCTTCCAGCCCGCCTCCGCCAGACCGAGATCATGACCTACCCTGGCACGCAACGCGCCTAGCGCCTCGTTCACGATCCGCGCCTTGTCCGCGCCGAAAAACAGGAGATCGCCATCTAGTGCCCCGGTGCGCTCCAGAATGACTCGAACCACTTCCTCCGGGAGAAACTTCAGTATCGGCGACTGAAGCCCATCGAGGCCCCTCTCCATCGCGTTCACCTTGATGTACGCCAGGCCCTTGGCTCCGTAGATCGCGACAAATTGCGTATAGTCATCGATCTCCTTGCGTGAAAGCGATCCGCCCCCCGGCACCCGGAGTGCCGCCACCCGGCCGCCGGAAGCCAGCGCAGCCTCGCGGAAAACCTTGAACTCCACTGCCTGCATTACATCCGTAAGTTCGGTCAAAACCAGCGATACGCGCAGGTCGGGCTTGTCCGAACCGTACAAGGACATGGCATCCGCGTGCGACAGGCGCGGGAAAGGCTGTGGCAAATCGATATCCATGGCCTCCCTGAATACCTCGCGGATCATCTCTTCCATCAGGTGCATGATCCGGGCTTGATCCAGGAAGGACATTTCAATGTCGACCTGGGTGAATTCAGGCTGCCGGTCGGCACGTAGATCT
>CAZYYR010000238.1:0-3803 GCA_964651465.1 uncultured Nitrosospira sp. | reverse complement strand
ATGGTGCGGCAATATGCCACATTGATTTCCATAACCGGAAGCCGAATAATCTGATCGGCCTGACGTCTCGCTCGATCTGAATCTGCTTTCCATTTTCAATTTTTTAAAGGTAGGAAAGGTTATGAAAGTCAATATGAGAATAACTCGATACGCGTTGCTTCTGGCCGGCATGACAACCTTGCCGGCCATGGCTCACATCGGTTACACGGGGCGCAATTTCGGGGTTTTCGACGGTGCGCCTGCGGGATCCGCCCTGCCGAATCTGAGCGTTACGGGGAATTGGGGCTGGATAGACGGTACCGACGCCGATTACGGCGACGCCCACAGGGTGGCGGCTTTCCGTTTCACATTGCTGGATCCCGCAAACGTCACGTTGTCCTTCGAAGGCCAGGCATTTACCCCGGACGTGCCCGGCGCCACCCCCATGCTGGGAGGATTGCAGCCCGGTTTTTCGCTCTACAAGGGATTGGCGCATGTCTCGCCCCTCAAGGCGGACCATGACGGTTCGGAACTATCCAAGGCGAGCAGGCCGGAAGGGACCGAAGGTTCCTTCCGCGCCCTGAACGACTGGAAGATCGGGAACGATCCGGATACGGCGAACGGCCTGCCGGCCAGCCTGAGCTTCTTCAAATACGTGGGTCACGCATACGACGGTACAGGTGCAGGGATCGATGGAGCCGATGGGGTGGCTGACGGCAAGGTCTCCCAGTCGTTTTTCAATCTTCCTGCCGGGGATTACTCGGTATTCGTTGGCGGATCGGACTACGCCGCGCAGGATTTATCCAACCCGGACGTGCTGAGCCGATATGGCCTCGGCGGGAGCCTGGTGGTCACTGCCGTGCCGGAACCGGAAACCTGGGCGATGCTGCTGGCCGGATTAGGCCTGATCGGCACCATGGTGCGCCGGCGGGAATCTGTCACCACTAATTGAGAAAAAGTCAGTGACAGTGTCTTGCTTCCAATTTTTTCCAAACCAACTTCAAAGGAAACTCATCATGACTCAATTCGATAAGACTGTCGGGTTGGCGGCGCTCGGTTCCATGGCGTTGAGCCTGCTGTTTATCTCCGCGCCCTCAGCACATGCCGCCGACAACAGCTTCGACGGAAATGCCTTTACGGTCGATTACGGGGTTTCCCCCAGCGGAACATCCTCCTTCATCTCGCTTTCGAGCGTAGGCGTCACGGGGAGTGCAGGCAGTATCGAAGTTCCCGCCATTTCTGGCTGGGCCATCGACACCGTGGGGAATACCCTGTCCCTTACCTGGGACAAGGCGGCCGATTTCATGAATTTCGGGAGCCCTCCGTTCATTGGCTTCAAGCTCACCGATACCGATAACAGGCTTGCAGACATCATAGGCGTTTCGATTACCAATACTGCATACACGCCTTCCACGTACGGTAACCTGATAGAGGGATTCACCCCTTCTGATGTCACGTTCGACGCGAACAATATCTACGTCAACCTGAGCACCTCCATGTGGCATTCGATGCCCATGGCCAGCATGGGTGATCCGTACCGGGACAAGATCGCGCTGGCGGTGAATTTCCAGGCTGCTCCCATTCCTGAACCCGAGACCTATGCCATGCTTCTTGCCGGACTGGGCCTGATGGGAACGATGATCCGGAGGCGTCCTTCCGGAAGCGCCTCCATCTGAATGTTGTCCAGTCCACCTGTGAACAAGCGGCGTCCGAGGACGGAACGGTTTATGTCGCTGTCTTATGCATAGTTTTCGCTGTTTCGAGAATATTTCGGATCGCCGCTTTTCTCTACCGTTCACAGGCTGTCTGGCAGTTTTGCTCTTCGCCCTGCTGTGTCGTGAAGCCGCCGGGCACGAGGTATTGAAGGATGTAACGGTTTCTTCGACGCGAGTCAAGGAACCGCTGGTCGAACGCGAATCGCTCAAATGGGAAAGCCGTCCTTCCAGCGATGCCGCCGAACACCTGCAGCAGAAGCCCGAGTTTTCCGCCACCCGGATCGGCGGCACCGCCGGCACCATCTTCCTGAGGGGGCTGGGCGGGCCCCGCCTGGGGATCGTCATGAACGACAGCCTGGAAGAAGCCGCGGCCAATCACGGCACGGACCCGGCCACTTCCTATATCCAGCCGGATGCCCATGACGAGGTCACCATCGTCAAGGGACCCAACAGCGTTCTTTACGGTTCCAGCATGGGTGGGCTGGTCATTTTCAAGGAAAAACCGAAAAAATTCGAGAAGGCCGGCGCCCAGGCGCGGCTGACCGGAGGGCTGGGGAGTTTCGGACGGCGCGACTTCACGGCAGATGCCACGGTGGGGCACCCCCTCGTTCAACTGAGGGGGGTGGTCAATTTCACGAGAGGCGATAATTACAGGGACGGCTCGGGTAGGGAATTTTTCTCCTTTTTCGACCGGCGCTCCGGCAAGCTGATCGCCACGTTTACGCCAACCAAGGATATCAGCGCGGAATTCGGCGCGGAGCAGGGCGATGCCCAGGTTGCTTTTCCGGCCTTTTCGCTCATGGGGGACGGGGTTCAATTCAAACGGGAGATCCTGAGCGCCCGCTTCTCCATCTCGAATATCACCGAGAAGTTTCACAAGCTCGAAGTCCAGCTGTTCGATCGCAACCTTGATCACCTGATGGACAACTTCACGCTGAGGCCGGCCACTGTCCAGATCATCAATCCCGATCCGCCCGGGCCGCTGATCACCAACACGAGCCGCCGCACCCTGATGCAGGCTTATTCCGGGCGATCCGCCCGGGTGGCGGCGACGTTCGATGTGACACCACACCTGGAGACTATCATCGGGTATGAGCACAAGGACGAGAAATTCCGGGGAAACAACCGGACGGCAGGGACCTTCTGTATTGCCGCCGCATGCACGACCACGGGGGTGTTTTCTCCTTTCTATGATCTGCACACGATCAACAACTCGGTCTTTTCGGAAGCCACCTATTTCTTCAATGACTCCTTTACGGTCAAGGGAGGCTTCAGGCGAGGCTATTTCCACACCGTCTCCGGAGAATTGCGCGACTTTCTGGGTACCACCATCCATCCCACTTCGCACAGCGGGCGCAACGAAACCATCAACAGCGCCTTCATCCGGGGCGAGTACGAATTCATGCCCGACACGATCGCTTATGTTTCGCTGGCGAATGGCGAGCGGCAGGCAAGCAATCTCGAGCGTGCGAGCTTCGACGGGTTCAGCCTGAAAAAGGAGAAGAACCGGGAAATCAACATCGGCCTCACAGTGAACCGCCCGCTGTGGACGGCCTCGGCAACCGTTTTTGGCAGCCGCATTGACGATTACATTCTCATCAGCCAGGGAACGCGCTCGGAGAACATCGATGTGTACCGGGGAGGCTTCGAACTGGACCTTGCCAGGCAGATCACGCCTTTCTGGCGCCTGTTCGGAAACGTCGCCGGAATGTGGGCGCAAAACCTGACGGGCCATGGAAAAAACGGCTCGGTGCCCCTTGCCCAGACGCCGCCTCTCGACAGCAGATTCGGGGCCATTTTCCAGTACAGGACGTTTACCGCCACCTTCGCCGGCCGGGCCGTTACCCGGCAGCGCCGCATCGACCCCGGTTTCGGAAATTTCCTCGGGATCGACAACCCGGACTCCACCCCGGGATTTGCCACCGCTTATATGTCAATGTCCTGGAAACCCGTCAAGTTCGCGCAGTTGAGCCTGGGGATTGACAATCTCTTTGACCATACCTATTACGAGCATCTCAGCCGCCGGATCGGGGATGTGCCCCCGGGGTTCGTGAATTTCGGCCGCCTCAACGAGCCCGGTCGCGCGTTCTGGTTCAGGATCGTTCTCAA
>CAZYYR010000237.1:2699-3826 GCA_964651465.1 uncultured Nitrosospira sp. | reverse complement strand
TCGCCGCTGTCAACGTCGTCTTCCCATGGTCCACGTGACCAATCGTCCCTACGTTCACGTGCGGCTTCGTCCGCTCAAATTTACTCTTAGACATGATGGATCCTTTACTAGATGACGTTATTTCTTATTGATGATCGCTTCGGCAACATTTTTCGGCGCCTCGGAATACTGCTTGAATTCCATGGTATAGGTTGCGCGCCCCTGAGTTGCCGACCGCAGGGCAGTCGAGTAGCCGAACATTTCTGCCAGCGGCACTTCCGCACGGATTACCTTGAGTCCGGGCATGTCCTCCATGCCCTGTATCATGCCGCGGCGGGAAGACAGGTCTCCCACCACGTTGCCCATGAAATCGGGCGGCGTCTCCACTTCCACCGACATCATCGGTTCCAGGAGGACAGGATTGGCCTTGCGCATGCCGTCCTTGAATGCAATCGATGCTGCCATCTTGAAGGCATTTTCGTTGGAGTCCACATCATGGTAAGAACCATCGAACAGCGTCACCTTGACATCCACCACCGGGAAACCCGCCAGCACGCCATTCGGAAGCGTTTCTTCAAGTCCTTTCTGCACCGCGGGAATATACTCGCGCGGCACCGTTCCGCCCTTGATGGCGTCCACGAACTGGAATCCCTTGCCAGCCTCGTTCGGCTCCATCTTGAGCCAGACATGCCCATACTGCCCACGTCCGCCGGATTGCTTGATAAACTTGCCTTCGACATCCACCAGCTTCTTGATGGCTTCGCGATAAGCTACCTGCGGCGCACCCACGTTAGCTTCCACGCCGAATTCCCGCTTCATCCGGTCCACGATGATTTCCAGGTGCAGCTCACCCATGCCCGAAATAATCGTCTGCCCCGACTCCTCGTCGGTACGGACGCGGAAAGAAGGATCTTCCTGGGCAAGCCGGTTCAACGCAATGCCCATCTTTTCCTGGTCGAGCTTGGTTTTAGGCTCCACTGCCACATGAATCACCGGTTCGGGAAAGACCATGCGTTCAAGCGTGATCACCTCACCGGGAGCGCACAGCGTATCTCCGGTCACGGCTTCCTTCAGGCCAACGGCGGCCGCGATATCGCCGGCGCGAACCTCCTTGATCTCTTCACGCTGGTTGGCGTGCATCTGCAGCA
>CAZYYR010000237.1:2071-2689 GCA_964651465.1 uncultured Nitrosospira sp. | reverse complement strand
ATCGGAAGATTGCTGCAGATGCTCGCCAACCAGCGTGCATCTGCAGCAATCTTCCGATGCGCTCCTTCCGTCCCTTGATCGGATTGTAGACGGTATCGCCGGACGTCACCACGCCCGAATAGACGCGGAAAAAAATCAGCTGGCCCACGTAAGGATCGGTTGCAATCTTGAACGCCAGGCCAGCAAAAGGCTCTTCGTCGTTCGCATGACGCTCGGCATGCTCGCCATTTTCCTTCTCCCCGTCGATGGCCTCGATATCGGCAGGAGACGGCAAATAATCCAGCACGGCATCGAGCATGGCCTGCACGCCTTTGTTCTTGAAGGCGGAACCGCAGAGCATGGGCACGATTTCATTGGCGATCGTGCGCGTGCGCAACCCCTTCTTTATGTCGGCGGAAGACAACTCCCCTTCTTCGAGGTATTTGTCCATCAACTCCTCGTTCGCCTCGGCAGCAGTCTCCACCATTTTCTCACGCCATTTCTTGGCGTCTTCGATCATATTCGCAGGAATATCACGTTCCTCGAAGGTCATCCCCTGGTTGGCATCGTCCCAATAGATGGCTTTCATCTTGATCAGATCGACGACACCCTCGAATTTGTCCTCCGCGCCAATGGGCA
>CAZYYR010000237.1:0-2061 GCA_964651465.1 uncultured Nitrosospira sp. | reverse complement strand
TGGGCAATTGCACCGGCACCGGATGGGCTTTCAGGCGCGCCTGAATCTGCTCGTAGACACGCATGAAATTCGCTCCGGCCCGGTCCATCTTGTTGATGAACGCGAGCCTGGGCACCTTGTATTTATTGGCCTGCCGCCAGACAGTCTCCGTCTGGGGCTGCACCCCCCCGACCGCACAGAACACGGTGCAGGCACCGTCCAGCACCCGCAGGGACCGCTCGACCTCGATCGTGAAGTCCACGTGGCCCGGGGTATCGATGATATTGATACGATGATCGGGATAATTGCGCTCCATCCCTTTCCAGAAGCACGTAGTGGCTGCGGAGGTAATGGTGATGCCCCGCTCCTGCTCCTGTTCCATCCAGTCCATAGTCGCCGCACCATCATGGACCTCGCCAAGCTTGTGCGAAACACCGGTATAAAACAATATGCGCTCGGTGGTCGTGGTTTTCCCGGCGTCAATATGCGCCATTACACCGATATTCCGGTAACGTTCAATAGGTGTTTTTCGTGCCACAGTCTGCTACGCCTTAAAAATTGAATGTCGTCAGCGGCAAGCGCGCCGACAGCCGAAAGACAGGAATGCCGTCACTGGTGCCATGACACGCATGGACTCAAATACCGCGGCTTCCCTGCTGCAATCAGAACCTGTAATGCGCAAATGCCTTGTTGGCTTCCGCCATGCGGTGAATTTCCTCGCGCTTCTTGACCGCCCCGCCGCGGCCTTCCGCCGCTTCCGCCAGTTCGCCGGCCAGCCGCGCACCCATGGATTTTTCAGCTCTTTTGCGTGCCGCGTCACGAAGCCAGCGCATGGCCAACGCATTACGCCGGATAGACCGCACCTCTACCGGCACCTGATAGTTGGCACCGCCGACGCGCCGGCTCTTTACCTCCACCATGGGACGAACGTTGGATAGCGCCTGGGTGAACACTTCCACGGGGTCTTTGCCCGTCCTCTTCTGAATCTGATCCATTGCACCGTAGATAATCCGCTCCGCCACGGATTTCTTGCCTCGCGTCATCAATACATTGACGAATTTCGCAACCTCCGCGTTATGGTACTTGGGGTCGGGCAAAATCTCGCGCTTGGGAACTTCTCTCCGTCTTGGCATTTTCTAACCTTGGCGTAATTATTCAGCTCAGTGATGATATTGATATTCGATAGTTTCGTTTTATCGGACTCGGGCGGTGGAACGAACTCGAGCCGTCCAGGCCTGGTCCAAGGCAATTTAGGCCGATTTGGGCCTTTTGGCACCGTACTTCGAACGGCCCTGTTTGCGGTCTTTTACCCCGGCAGTATCCAGGCTTCCGCGTACGGTGTGATAGCGAACGCCTGGCAGATCCTTGACCCGCCCCCCGCGAATCAGTACGACCGAGTGCTCCTGCAGATTGTGTCCCTCTCCGCCTATATAGCTGGACACTTCGAACCCGTTTGTCAGCCGGACCCGCGCCACCTTGCGCAAAGCCGAATTCGGTTTCTTGGGCGTGGTGGTGTAGACTCGAGTACAAACCCCGCGCTTCTGGGGACTGTTCCCCAACGCCGGCACTTTACTTTTCAGGCGTCTTGCTGCACGAGGCTTGCGTACTAACTGACTGATTGTCGGCATTGTTTTTCCTAGAATTCAGGGATGGCAATAGGGTTGCCTCCCTGTCCGTATAAATTTCCCGTGCTGCGGCATCCGGACGCCGGAGTCCGCTGAACCCTGACGATCCCGGGCTTGCTGGCCGGTTAAAAAACTGCGAATTCTATGGCCTTTGCCTCGGGATGTCAAGACAATAGCGCGCCGTGCCCAAAAAGACGTGCTTCCGCAATTGTCGTTTCAATACACACTACAACAGCACTACAACGTACCCAAGCTCGCGCCACAAGCCGGGCCATGTCCTCCGAACGTGTTCCAGCAGAAGCGTGGAGTTGCGAATGCGCCGCCACAAGACAATCCATCCGCGGCGAAACCAGACAATGGGCGTGGAAGCCTGAAAGGGGCAGCCACGGGCAGATTGGATCACCCTCAGGTAACGGCGACGCGGCCCTCGCGACGCTTGGCGGTGAGCGCATGATTG
>CAZYYR010000236.1:0-3834 GCA_964651465.1 uncultured Nitrosospira sp. | reverse complement strand
TGTCGGAAACCAGGCGAGCCGTTTCGCAAGTCTTGTAAAAAGAAAAGCTGCTTAAAGAGCTTTAGATACTAAGTTTCTTCTTAAAAGCCTTATTTTCCCTTGTCCTATGGGGTTCCCCATGTTGACGAGCTGCGGATGATCAGCAGGATCATCTACGCTAGGCTAACTAAATAAAGGGCGCTGCCGGAACCTGCGCAACGGGCCCGTTTCTGCTATTCACCGCTCATCGTTTCAAAAACAGAACTCTGATAACTGGTTTTGCAGACTACACACCTGTCCGTCACCAAGCCTATACTTTGACCACTTGTTTATTGCAAGCATTATCGGAGGATAAATGTCAGAACAATTATCTTGCAACAAGCGCAAAACAACCCTCGACGAATCTCTTCGGCCGCTATTGATTCATGGCTTGAAAGGCATCGAAAAAGAAAGCCTCCGAATTGACCGGGAGGGATCAATTTCATCATCGCCTCATCCGGTTCAGCTTGGCGCCGCGCTGACCCATCCGAACATCACAACCGATTATTCTGAAGCGCTGCTTGAGCTGATCACGCCAGCCTTATCGGATGGAGCGGAAATGCTGAATTCACTGAAAGATTTGCATAAATATGTCTGCGCAAATATCAATGACGAATTATTGCTGGCTGCCAGTATGCCTGTCGGTGATTTGCGGGATCCGGCCATTCCCATCGCCGAATATGGTTCATCCAATATCGGACGGATGAAGCACATCTACCGGCAGGGCTTAAGCTATCGCTACGGCCGCTGCATGCAGGTCATCGCCGGAATCCATTTCAACTACTCGCTTCCTGAACAATTCTGGCCCGAATACCAGCAGTTCATGAAGCATACGGGTGATCTGCAATCGTTCACTACCAGCGCTTATATGGGAATGATCAGAAACCTGCAGCGTTATGGCTGGCTTATCCTGTACTTATTCGGCTCGTCCCCGGCAGTGGGCAAAAGCTTCGTCGATAGCCGCAATTCCGTTTATTCCCATGCGTTGCAGAAATTCGATGAGACTTCCTACTACAAGCCCTTTGCCACCTCCTTGAGGATGAGCGAGATCGGCTATTTGAATCCCGTTCAATCGATGTTTCATATTTCCTTTAACAGCATTGAAGAATATATACGGGATTTGGGCAGCGCAACAACGATACCTTATCTGGGATATGAAAGGATCGGGGCAAAGGTAGGCGACCAGTACCGGCAGTTGAATACCCATTTCCTGCAAATCGAGAACGAATATTACACTCCGGTGCGGCCAAAACAGCCGACGAGGCCCGGCGAGAGGCCCCTTCAGGCACTGGGAAGCCGAGGGATCCAATACATTGAAATACGATCTGTGGACGTCGATGCATTTGAACCTGCCGGCATTGCGATCGAAACCGCGCGGTTCCTTGAAGTGCTGAGTCTTTTCTGTCTATTCCAGCTCAATGCGGGGCATGACTTGAAGCAGCATGACGAGACCAGCAATAACGCATTGTCGGTGGCGAATCGCGGCAGGGATCCGAGGCTGAAGCTGCGGGACAACGGGCATGAAGTTCCGCTGCGGCAATGGGCCCTGACGCTGTGTGAGCAAATGCAGGAGATCTGTGAAATCCTGGATAACGGCGATGCCGATATTCCGTACACCCGCGCATTGCACCAACAGATCGAAGCAATTCGCCACCCCGAGTTGACGGCTTCGGCAAGGGTACTGTCGGCCATGCGCGCGCAAAAGATGTCAGTTACCGAGCTGGTATTACAGAAATCCCGTGAACACACTCGTTATTTCCAGAATGCCGCACTGGATGCAGCGGTAAAGAGGAATTTCGATCTCCAGGTCAAGGCATCGCTGGCGCAACAGAAACAGCTCGAGGCCACGGATGAGACTCCTTTCGATCAATACCTCAGCAGCTATTTTTCGCAAGGCGCCTCGGCCAGCACCGTTCATTCCCGGGACTTGCACTTGCCACAAAAACTGCCTCACACCAGGGCTGAAACCGCTGCTCGACGAATTTCGTAAATTCATGCAAACAGCGCAGGCACCGGCAAGGAATGGCCATGCTGAAGCGCACTCCCGGAACGGGATGACCGCTCCCAATGAAACCTGCCTTCGTTCTTGATCTTTGATCAGCGGGATTCCATCGGGATTTATAAGGACCCGGGCGTTGCCATGAGGCGCGGAGGGGCAGCAGTCTGCGTGGCAGATGCGGCCGAATGCCGCAAGCAGGGTGATACGCAATTGTCACTCTTTCACCTGAAAAGGAGTTTTCTCCATGATGCCGGCAATCGAAATCAGGGAGGTGCACAAGCGTTTCGGCGCATTGCATGCCTTATGCGGCGTTGATCTCGAAATCAACGCCGGCGAATTCTTTGCTTTGCTTGGTCCCAATGGAGCGGGAAAGACGACGCTGATCAATATCATCGCAGGTCTTGCCCTTGCCAGCAGCGGCAGTGTCAGGGTAATGGGGCATGATGTCGTCACCGGGTACCGTGAAGCACGCCGCATGCTGGGTGTGGTGCCGCAAGAGTTGGTATTTGATCCGTTCTTCACCGTTCGGGAAACACTTGTGTTTCAATCCGGCTATTACGGCATAAAGAAGAATAACAGCTGGATAGACGAGATAATCCACCATCTCGACCTTGCCGATAAGGCCGATACCAACATGCGCTTGTTGTCCGGCGGCATGAAGCGGCGCGTACTGGTAGCGCAGGCATTGGTCCACAAACCCCCAGTAATCGTTTTGGATGAACCCACCGCAGGCGTAGATGTGGAGTTGCGCCAAGCCCTTTGGCGTTTCATCAAGCAACTAAACCGCAACGGTCATACCGTTGTGCTCACCACGCATTATCTCGAAGAAGCAGAGGCTTTATGCAACCGCGTGGCAATGCTCAAAAATGGCAGTATCGTTGTGCTTGATAGCATCAGAAATCTCATCAGCAACATTTCCGGACACCGAGTACGACTGCGGCTATCTCCCGATACGCTGCCGGCAGCATTACAGGTACTGGCAATCAGCCACGACCAAGGCTGCTACGTTCTGGCAATCGAGGAATATTCCCAGCTTGAAAATGTGATGGCAGCATTATGCGCGGCTCAAACCCAAGTTCTGGAACTGCAGATATTGCAGCCTGATCTGGAAGAAGTGTTCGTAAAGCTCATGCACAGCGTAGAGAGCCTGGAATCTGCATTGGTATGAATGGATTTCTTACGCTGCTCTACAAGGAACTGCTGCGATTCTGGAAAGTCGGGTTTCAGACCGTATTTGCACCCATGCTGTCTACCTTGCTTTATCTCTTGATTTTTTCTCATGCACTGGAAGAACGGGTGCAGGCCTATCCCGGTATAACCTACACGGTTTTTCTGATTCCGGGACTGGTGATAATGGCCATGTTGCAGAACGCTTTCGCTAACTCATCATCAAGCCTGATTCAATCGACGGTCTCGGGCAACCATATCTTCATGCTGTTATCGCCGCTTTCTTACCAGGAAATATTCACTGCCTATGTACTGGCATCGGTCGTTCGCGGTCTGGTGGTAGGACTGGGTATCTACTTGGTGACGCTGGGGTTTTTTGAACTTCCCCTGTACTCGTTCACATGGGTATTCACGTTTGCCTTGATGGGCACCGCGTTGCTGGGCGCCTTGGGCATCATTGCGGGAATCTGGGCGGAAAAGTTTGAGCAGCTTGCCGCGTTGCAAAACTTTATCGTCCTGCCATTGACGTTTTTATCGGGGGTTTTTTATACGATTCCCTCGTTGCCTCCATTTTGGCAGGGGTTGTCGTATCTGAATCCGTTCTTCTACATGGTAGACGGGTTTCGCTACGGCTTCTTTTGCGCTTCTGA
>CAZYYR010000235.1:0-3836 GCA_964651465.1 uncultured Nitrosospira sp. | reverse complement strand
TGCGCGCTGCCATGCAGGATGGTCAACTGGTCAATTACTACCAGCCGAAGGTGGCGGTGGCAAGCGGCGCGGTGACTGGCGTGGAAACCCTCGTGCGATGGAGCCATCCGGTGGACGGCGTCGTTTTCCCGGACCAGTTCATTCATGTAGCAGAGGCCTCCGGCTTGATCGACGAGCTGACACGCTGCGTGTTCAGCGCTGCAATGGTCCAGGCAAAGGCCTGGCAGGATGCAGGTCTGGCGCTGCGGGTCTCCGTCAACGTCTCGATGGACAACCTGGCATCGCTGGATTTCCTGAATTTCGTGGCGCAATGCGCGGCCGACCTCGGCATCGCGCCGCAAGAGGTGGTGCTGGAGGTGACGGAAACGCGGCTCATGCAGGATACGCGCGCGCCGCTGGAGATCCTGACCCGGCTGCGCCTGAAGCGCTTCCGCCTTTCCATCGACGATTTCGGCACCGGACACTCCTCCCTGGCCCAGTTGCGCGATATTCCCTTCGACGAGCTCAAGATCGACCAGGGTTTCGTGCACGGCGCCACAGCAAACGAGACGCTGCGCGCCATGTATGACGCGAGCCTGGCGCTGGCCAGGCAGCTGAACATGGAAGTGGTGGCCGAAGGCGTGGAGGATCGCGATGACTGGGATCTCCTGCGGCGTACGGGATGCGATCTTGCCCAGGGAGCGTTCGTGTCCCGGCCCATGCCCGCTGCCGATCTGCCGGGCTGGATCGACGCCTGGCGGAAGCGGGTGAAGGAGGAGTCGCTCGTTTCTCCGGCGAGCGAGCAAGTCTCGGAATGAGTTCCATCCGAGCGGACCGACAGTTCTCTATCTCATCCAGCACAAATACGAATCCGATGACGCTACCGGAGCCGCGCATCGTACGTCCAGCGGCGGCGCTTTTTTGCCTTGACCCGAGAGGCTTCGGGATGAGCCGGATTGATGAGGATATTGGTTTCTTCCGGCACGATGACAGATGGCACGAGCAGGAGTGCCGATATCCCGGATGCCGCCCAGCCGTTTCCCGCATCTACGCTGGTCATGCCAGCCGGAATCGCATCCCAGCCCACATGATCCCGCGGGTCGAGCGAGACCGCGGCTTTCCAGACGTCATCAGGCACGTCGATGGAGACGAGATAGCGGTTGAGAGGCAGGTCGCCTGCATCGAGATGGACAATCGTTTCGAGGCAAGCCAGTGCGATGGAGTTGCTCGCATAGATCAATGGCGTTTCGTGGTGATTCCAGCGCCCGCCCGTGCAGCGGGCGCCTTCGCCGGTGAGGTCGTCGGCAGGGTAATCCGGGGTCTCGACTGCGATGCGCCAGACCCGTGCGGTCAAGCGTAAGCCCCGCTCTGAACCCTGGCAATCAGGCCGGACACAATCGCCTGGCCTTCCGCGGTGTCCATGTACTCGGCAGGGCATTGCCCGCCAAGCGCCGGCAACGGCCGGTCGAGCCAGTCGGCTACCCATCTGGCGGCATCGAAGCCCTCCGGGTTGCCTGATTGCTCGACCATTACCTGGACCTGGCCGACGAGCCTGGATAATCCCAGCAGCCGCTCACCCTGATCGATCGAAAGCTGCTGCTGCGATCGTGCCCTGCGGTCCACCGTGGCTCGCGGCAGACCCAGAACTTTGAACAGGCGCTCCTTGGGCCGGCCGATCGTCCGGGCGATCTTCTCCACGTCGCTGGCAGGCACCCCATTTTTTATAAGCTCGATGCGCTCTGTCGGCTCCAGGCGGTAGACACGAGAGAAATCGGTCACCCCGGGCGCCCTCCCTTCCTTGCCGATACCGGCGGCGTTCGCACCGGAACGTTTCACCGCTTTCAGCCTGACAAAATGTTTTTCAGTAATCGATGTCATGATATTGCTCCAATGAGCATTCAGTATAGCTCATTCGAGCAAAGAAGGAAAAATGAGGATCGGTTATACCGCTGCGGGGTTGCATCTTCCTTCGGAAGATATTGCTCAGCCCTTTGCGGTCGTGCCATTCGCGTCGTCGCCTTTCGCGCATTCCATCCCGCAAAGCCGTCGTCGCGCCAGCGGAGATTTATTCAGCGCTTCCCTGGATCAACAGCGCCGCGGCCACCCGCCTTTCCTCCGCGGACAGGATGTTGTAGGTGCGGCAGGCCGCCGCCGTATCCATGACTTCGACGCCGATGCCGGATTCGACCAGGTCCCGGGTGAGCCGGGGATGAGGAAAGCGCAGGGTCGCGCCAGTGCCGAACAGGACCATCTCGGGCTGCAGCGAGAGCAGGAACTGGAAGTGGGCGGTCGTGAGCTGCTCGAACTTGCCTGCCTCCCAGGGGTCGATGATACGGTCCGGCAGCACGATCATGCTGCGCTCGTAGCGCGTCTGATTGACGACGACATACCCGGCGCCATAGCCGGTAAACATGTTGTGCTCGATAGAACCGCTAAGATGCAGTTTCACGCTGGGCTCCATTTGCGACAGGTTGACGGGTCGGGTAACATTACATCTTTTTCACGTCGCGATAAAGGTTAAAGGCAGCGGATATCCCTTGGCTTCCTCTTGATCCCTTCGTCCCTTGCTCCCTGACTCTTTGACGCGCTGAACGAACGCCTTCACCTGCCCCGCTATTTCCATCCATGCAGCCCATCCTCAAATCCAGCAAGCTGGCGAACGTGTGTTATGACATTCGCGGGCCTGTGCTCGACCGCGCCAGGGAAATGGAGGAGGAAGGACACCACATCATCAAGCTCAACATCGGCAACCCGGCCTCATTCGGTTTCGATGCGCCCGAGGAAATCCTGCAGGACGTGATCCGCAATCTTGCCGCCGCTTCCGGCTATTGCGATTCCAAGGGTCTGTTCGCGGCACGCAAGGCCATCATGCACTACACGCAGGAAAAGCGCATCCGCGACGTGCGGCTGGAGGATATCTACGTCGGCAACGGCGTATCCGAACTGATCGTGATGGCGATGCAGGCATTGCTCAATACGGGCGACGAGGTGCTGGTTCCTGCGCCGGATTATCCCCTGTGGACCGCCGCGGTGGTGCTGGCGGGCGGCACGGCGCGCCACTACATGTGCGACGAGCAGTCGGGCTGGCTCCCGGATCCCGCCGATATCCGCGCCAAGGTCACGTCCAATACCCGCGCCATCGTCGTGATCAACCCGAACAATCCCACGGGGGCGCTCTACCCGGACGATGTGCTGCAGGAAATCATCGAGATCGCCCGCCAGCACCAGCTCATCGTTTATGCCGACGAGATTTACGACAAAGTATTGTACAGTGACGCGACGCATACCTCGATCGCGTCGCTGGCGGACGATGTGCTGTTCGTCACCCTCAATGGCCTGTCCAAGAATTACCGTGCGGCGGGATTCCGCTCCGGCTGGGCGGTGGTTTCCGGCACGAAACAGTATGCGCGCGACTACATCTCGGGGCTCACCATGCTTGCTTCGATGCGCCTGTGCGCGAACGTTCCGTCGCAGTTCGGCATCCAGACCGCGCTGGGCGGCTACCAGAGCATCAAGGACCTGGTGATGCCGACCGGACGCCTGATGCGCCAGCGCGACCTCGCCTGGAAGCTGCTGACGGATATTCCCGGCGTGACCTGCTATAAGCCGCAGGCTGCGATGTACCTGTTTCCCCGTCTGGACCCCAGCTTGTACCCGATCGAGGACGACGAGCAGTTCGTCCTGGACCTGCTGCTGGAAGAGAAGGTGCTGCTGGTGCAGGGCAGCGGCTTCAACTGGCCGCAGCCCGATCATTTCCGCGTGGTATTCCTGCCCAATAGCGATGATCTGACGGAAGCAATCGGGCGCATCGCGAATTTCCTGGAGCGGTATCGCCGGCGGCATAAACCATGAATGAC
>CAZYYR010000234.1:0-3900 GCA_964651465.1 uncultured Nitrosospira sp. | reverse complement strand
TTGTTGAGGCTCGCCACCAGATCGGAGTGAGGGCTGGGAAAAACCTTCTCCCGGATCGCCAGCGCACGCTGGACAAGGGGCTCGGCTTGGAGATAGTGTTCTTGCCGGTGATGAACTACAGCGAGGTTGCTCAGGGCCATGGCTACCAACGGATGGTGGGAACCAAAGATTTTTTCCATGATCGCCAGGGTTCGCTGAAGGAGAGGTTCCGCCTGCTGGTATTCGCCCTGTATGATCTGCAGCGATGCCACGTCGTTAAGATTGAGCGCCACATCAAGATGTTCGTCGCCCAATAGCTTCGTGCGGAGCAGAAGTGCGCGCTTGGAGGCCTGCTGCGCCAGGTCGAATTTTCCCTGAAATCGATATACCTCGACCAGGTTGTCGAGCATCCCCGCCACATCCAGATGAGACTCACCCCGTCTGGCCTCTACCCGCTGGAGCGCGTCTTTGGCAAAATTCTCCGCCTCCTCGTACCGGTACTGGTACTGGTACTGGTACTGAGATGTATTGAAGAGGCGTCTGAATTGACGGTCGAGGTTTTCTGTTTCATCACCATCGCCCTGAGCCCAGGCGACGGTCCCGGAAAGCGATGTGAGCGCAATAAACAACGATAGTGTCAGAAAGGACAGGCTGTGCCGCATAGGGGGAGATTTCAGAAAACCTGCCAGCCGCAGGAAACGACCTGCTGAGTGAACAGGCTTCTTATACATAACTCGGACGATATCCTATGCTTGGCGGGAAAATACTTTCTCCCACCGGCACCGGTTCGCAAGGAGATATCGCCGCGCATCCATTGACCATGGAAGGCAGCGAATACGAGAAAGGGCTGCTACGTCCCCGTTGCTCCGCCAGGCTCCCGCCGGCGGACGCTGAATGCGATCAGTCCCAGTCCGGCCAGCAGCATGGCCCATTCACCAGGTTCCGGCACCACCGCCACCTGCCAGCCGATGTCCCGGAATCCCGCATAGTCGAGCACCGTGGGAAGCTCCCCGCAGCCCCCTGGCGGTGCTCGGGTCCATCATGGTTTCCTGCAGCAGGCCTTCATACGTGCTGTAGACGCCTTCCCCCCAATGCATGCGGTACTGGTCCAGCGGCACAGGGCTGCCATGGACTGCCATGGAGTATGCTCCCATGAAGGTATTGGTATCGTAGTCGATCTGCGATCGCCATGAATCCGCTTCACCGAAACCCAGGATGTGCCCCAGCTCATGCGTGGCGGTGGTCAAAAAATCGGGACGGCCGGCCGAGAGCCCGGCCGGGTCGGTACCGAAATACCAGTCGTTGCTGGCGTTGAACCAGATCGTGCCGCCCCAGATGCCGTAATCCGTGGCCTGCGGGCCGGCGGCATTGGCCTGCCCGCGTGCGTATACGGCATCCGTGAACTGGGCAGAGCCGGTTGCGGTCAGACTGTTGCCGGTCCCCGCAAAACCAAGTACGCCGGGTGCCGAGGAAGAGCCTCCCACGTAGACTCGCAGGGTATCTTCAGGAATGGACAGGTTGGTGAGCGTCACGGCCGGTCCGGCGAGGCTGGGATGGCCGAAGCTGACGGACCAGCTGTCGCCTGCCTGAGGTGAAATGGCTGCCAGGTTGTCCGTAAACCCGCTATAGAATGACGCGGCGGTTTCGAGCAGCGCCCGGCGTTCGGCGATGGGTGTGCCGGTGGCGAGGTCGGTGAAGAACCCGCGCGTATCGTAAGTATAGTCGAACTCGATCTGGATGGCGTGGGCCGGGGCCAGCGCGAGCGCGCCCCCCAGAACGAAAGCCCCGCGCAGGCTCCTGATCGCGGCCTGGCGGAACATCCTGGCATTGTAGCGGTGCATGGTACGGCTCCCTCCTGTCTTTTATGGTTATTGTATAGGGCCGATTACTGTATAGGGCCTGTTAATACTTGTCTTGTTTCGCGCCCGATGAGGGCGGCAGAGTCAGGCGGATCCGGCGCAGCGTTTCCTGCGGACGATGCCTCCCAGTAATCCCAGTCCCGCCAGCAGCATGGCATAGCTTTCCGGCTCCGGCACGGCCGAGACAGTGAAGTCCATGCGGTAATCGACGATGGCGTGGCTTTCCGACAGGAACAGCGTGTAATTACCCTCACCCAGCGGTGCGGTCAGGCCTTTGCCGCCGGCGTACGGCGTACCGGCGAATACGGTCAGCAACTCGGTGTCCCCGCTGATCAGCGCATTGCTCAGGTTGGACCCGACCGTGCTGATACCTGTTCCGATCGCCAGCCCGTCCTGGATGCCGAAGTATGAGCCCCCGACAGGGTCTCCATCCACGACGTTGTAGCTCAGGTGGATTGCAGTGAGCAGGTACCCTGTGGGGACCTGGAAACTGAACACATCGGTATCCATAGGGGTGCCGCTATTCTGGACGGCGCCGAACGTACCCGAGAGAGTATTGTCGCCGCTCCCCAGCACACCTGCAAAAGTGCCGGGGCTGAGCCACGGTGCGCCCGCTATCGAGCTTGCAAAATCCCCGCTCACCGCTTCGTCGTAGGAAAGACCCGCATGCGCCAGGCCGGGAAGCAAGGCGATTCCGCAAACGGCGTGGCTTAACCATTTTCTGTTGTTCATGCTATACCTCCATCAACGCCAATAAAAAATTGCGATCTCCATCCGCCCGGCCTTTCTGCCGGGCGGATGTATGGTTTGGATCGACGTGCCGCTAGACCCTCACTTCCGGACGCCGGCGCAGGCGGAATCCAAGCAGGAGAAGCCCTGCGCTCCATAGCGCCATGGCCTCTGGCTCGGGTACCGGGGACAGCGGTGTCACCGTGCCGGTGCCGACACCGTACACGCTCTGCAACGCACTGATCTGCTCGGGAGACACCGCGAAGATCGGGCCGGTATATCCCAGCCCGGCCAGCGGGCTGGGATGTCCTGGCAGGCCGGTCACCGCCGGGCCGTAGCTCACGGGGGGATCACCGGGAGCCGAGTGCCCCATGCCCAGCGAATGCCCCAGCTCGTGCTGGGCGACGCCATAGAAGAACGCCGGCGACCACGGTGCGGAGGCATTGAATACGATGTCTCCCCCAAGACCGCTGCTGCTGGGAAAATAGGCATAAGCGTTGGCGCCGGCAACATAGGGCACCACCCCGACCCTGATGTCCGCCAGGCCGGCAGGATCATACGGACCGGACTCCGGAAGCGGACCAGCATCCGTCACCTCGATGAAGGAAATCGGCAGGAGGCGGGTATAGTCCAGCAAGGCCGTCTCGAATGCGCCCTTGAGCAGTTGGGTGCTGAAGACCTCTCCCGTCACACGATCTGCAAGCGTGCCATTGAACAGGTTGCTGTAACTGTAGGTCAGGGTGATGGGAGCTCCCGGCCCGCCCGGCTGGGGCCATGTGGAGTAGATCGGGAAATAGTCCGCCAGGGCCGGACCCGCAGCCAGGGTCAGCCAGGCCGCAGCCAGGAGGCGGCGGCTCATGCATCGGGCTGTGGCGGTCATGCGAGTTGCGGTATCGCCGGTTCAGTGCTCGGAGTGCGGCGCAGGCGCCAGGCCAGCAGCCCCAGGCCGGCGATCAGCATGGCCCACTCGCCGGGCTCGGGCACAGGGCTGATGGTGAGGAAAGTAGCGCCGCCGACTTCCGTGTTATTGCTGAAGCCATGCAGGAATTCGTTGCCGGAAAAATCGTTCTTGCCGGTCAGCGCGAGTGCATGAACGCTATTGGTGCCGGAGATCCAGCTGTTGACCAGGCTCGACACATTGAATGTATAGGTTCCGAAACCGTCGATCGAAGTATGCGCCGCGCTGTCTGCCGCAAGGATGTTGTCATTGTAGAAGCTCAGCCAGTTGATCGTACCGCCGGGATTGTTATCATCCATGATGCTGGCGAGCGGGTTCGCGCTCAAGCCATGAGCGGAAACGGTAAACGGGCTCTCGGCCGACGCGTCGGCGTTG
>CAZYYR010000233.1:0-3912 GCA_964651465.1 uncultured Nitrosospira sp. | reverse complement strand
TCGAACTCGGGACCTTCTGATTACAAATCAGCTGCTCTACCAACTGAGCTATGCCGGCGCGGATGCAATTATAGAGAGGGGCGGGCAGGGGAGCAAACTTGCGAAGGGTGTCGAGGAAAAGTCCTCGATTCTATTTGACGACCTGCAGGCGTCGTTTCTTGCCGTTAGATGCCGGCGGCGATGAGGGTTCTTCCGTCTGACCCGTCTGCTGCCCCGGTCTGGCGAGTTCCTCAATGTGGGGCTCAGCCTGTGCATCCGGGCCGGGCTGGCTTGCAAAAAGGAGACCCTGGGTGGTTTCCCTCGCAAATATCCCTTGCACCGCATCGACGGGTACGGAAACCTCGCGCGAAACGCCGCCGAACCGGGCGGAAAACTGGATCACATCGTTGCCCAGCGTGAGATGGTTGGTTGCATCGTGACTGATGTTGAGAATGATTTCCCCGTTCTTCACAAATTCGTTGGGCACCCGGGTGTTCGCATCCACCTTGACCGACAGGTAAGGTGTATAGCCGCTGTCGGAGCACCATTCGTAAATGGCCCGGATCAGGTAGGGCTTGGTGGAAATCTCTTTCATTTGCGCATCGCTTTTTCTGAAGCGGTGAGCGCTTCGATGTAGGCGGGACGGCTGAACAGCCGTTCGGCAAACTTCAGCAGCGGCGCGGCCTGCTTGGGCAGTTGAATGCCGTACTGATCCAGCCGCCACAGCAACGGGGCAATCGCGACATCGAGCATGGAGAATTCATCCCCCAGCATGTATTTCTGCTTGGTGAATACCGGTGCGATGACCGTCAGGTTGTCGCGAATGGCGGCACGTGCTTTCTCCGCCGTTTTCGGATTGCCTTGCTCTACTGCTTCGATGTGGCAGAAAAGTTCCTGCTCGAACCGGTGCAGAAACAGCCGCGCGCGTGCCCTCATCACGGGATCCGCGGGCATCAGCTGGGGATGAGGAAAGCGGTCGTCGATATATTCGTTGATGATATTGGATTCGTACAGGATCAGGTCGCGCTCGACCAGCACGGGTACCCGGCCGTAGGGGCTCATGACCGCGAGGTCTTCCGGCCTGTTGTGCAGATCGACATCGATGATCTGGAAGTCCATGCCCTTCTCGTACAGCACGATGCGGCAGCGGTGGCTGAACGGGCAGGTGGTGGCTGAGTACAACGTCATCATGAATCGCTATTCCCTTGCAACACGCGTACGCGCACTTGGACTTTGGGAAGAAGAAACGGCTGTCAATGCACGTCCTTCCAGTATTCCTGCTTCAGGGCATAGGTTAACCCCAGCAGTAGGAACAGGAAAAGCATGACCATGATTCCCAGTTCCACCCGACGGGTCGCTGCGGGCTCTCCCAGATAAACCAGGAAATTCACCAGGTCAGTGACATAGGCGTCATATTCCACCTTGGAAAGCGTACCGGGTTTTTCCAGCTTCAGTTCCTTTATTTCATGTGTGCCGCCATGGCCGTCATCGACGGCTTTTATCTCCACTGATTGCTCACCCTGCAACTCATAGAGCACATGGGGCATGGCTGCCTTGTCGAACACCACGTTGTTCCAGCCCGTTGCGGTCGAGTCGTCGCGATAGAACTTGCGCAGATAGGTGTAGAGCCAATCGGGGCCGCGCGAACGGGCGATGACCGACAGATCGGGCGGAGCGACGCCGAACCATTGCTTGGCTTCTTTCTTGGGCATGGCCACAGTCATGAGTTCGCCGACTTTCTGCCCGGTAAATATAAGGTTCTCGGTAATCTGGGTTTCGTTCAGTCCCAGGTCGCGCAACCGGTTGTAGCGCATATATTCCGCGCTATGGCAGGACAGGCAATAGTTGACAAAGGTTTGTGCACCGCGCTGCAGAGACAGTTTGTCCGTGGGGCGGATCGGCGCGTGATCCAGTTTCACGTCATCCGCGCTTGCAAATACAGTGGCGGGCACCAGGCAGAATATGAATAGAAGGCTGGCTATTTTTTTCACTTATTTCACCCTGGTCGGTTCGGGCTTGCATTTGTCTATCTTGCTGTACCACGGCATGAGTATGAAGAACGCGAAGTAGATGACCGTGAATATCTGGGCAAGCGCCGTGTAGAGAGGGGTTGGCGACTTCGTGCCGAGCCAGCCGAGTACGAAAAAGCTGATGACGAACAATGTCAGCGCGGTCTTGAAATAAGGTCCCTTGTAGCGTATCGACTTGACAGGGCTGCGGTCCAGCCACGGAAGCAGGGCAAAGATCGCAACGGAACCGCCCATCAGCACGATGCCCCAGAGCTTCGCATCCACCCACAGGAAGTTGACTGTGACGGCCCTCAGCATCGAATAGTACGGCGTAAAATACCATACCGGCGCGATATGATCAGGGGTCTGCAGCGTATTGGCAGGAATGAAATTGTTGTACTCGAGGAAATAGCCGCCCATTTCCGGCGCAAAGAAGATGATGCTGCAGAACAGCATCAGAAATACCACCACCCCGAAGACATCCTTGACGGAATAGTAGGGATGGAAAGGAATCCCATCCACCGGGATATGCGTGACCGGATCCTTGTATGCCTTGATTTCGATCCCGTCCGGATTGTTCGAGCCCACCTCGTGCAATGCCAGTATGTGGACGACCACGAGCACCACGAGCAGTACCGGCAGCGTCACCACATGGTAGGCGAAGAAACGGTTCAGCGCGGCGTCCGACAGCATGAAGTCACCGAGGATCCAGTTCGACAGCGTTTCCCCGATGACGGGTATTGCGCCGATCATGCTGATGATCACCTGCGCGCCCCAGTAAGACATCTGTCCCCAGGGAAGGATATAGCCGGTGAAAGCCAGCATCATCAGCACGAAAAAGATGCCCATGCCGATCAGCCAGAGCAGTTCGCGCGGTTTCCGGTAAGAGCCGTACATCATGCCCCGGAACATGTGCAGGTAGACCACCACGAAAAACATGGAGGCGCCGGTGGAGTGCATGTAGCGAATGACCCAGCCGAGATTCACGTCCCGCATGATGTATTCCACCGAAGCGAATGCCATGCTGGCGTCCGGCTTGTAGTTCATGGTGAGAAAAATGCCCGTGAGCAGTTGATTCACCAGCACGAGCATGGCCAGGGAGCCGAAGTAGTACCAGAAGTTGAAGTTTTTCGGCGCGTAATATTCCGTTAGATGAGCCTTCCAGGTCGAGGTCAGGGGAAAACGCGCGTCTATCCAGTCGACCAATGACGCCAATTTGCTCATTTATGCGGACTCCTTACGATCAGATCCAATCAAGAGCGTGGTATCGCTCAGATACATATGGGGAGGGACGACGAGATTGGTGGGCGCCGGGACGGCCTTGTAGACGCGTCCCGCCAGATCGAACTTGGAACCATGACAGGGGCAGAAAAAACCGCCGATCCAGTCCGGGCCAAGGTCTGCGGGAGCGATATCCTTGCGGAAGACGGGAGAGCATCCCAGATGGGTGCACACCCCCTCCACCACGAGAATATCGGGTTTGATCGAACGGGTCTCGTTCTGTGCGTACTGGGGCTGCTGGGGTTTTTCCGATTTCGGGTCCGCGACCTCGCCATCGAGCTTTTTGAGTGTCGCCAGCATTTCCGGAGTGCGATTCAGTACCCACACTACCTTGCCGCGCCATTCGACGAGCAGCAGCATGCCGGGCTCGACCTTGCTGATATCGACTTCCACTGGCGCCCCAGCAGCCTTTGCGCGCTCGCTGGGCATCATGCTCATTACAAAGGGCGTTGCAACTGCCACGGTGGCAATCCCGCCCGCTACCGAAGTGGCTGCGAGGAGAAAACGCCTTCTGCTGCTCATTTCTTGTTTTTTCTCAAATTCTGCCATATCTTGCAGTTCCGGTTAGCGATGCGGATCGTTCTGAAAAATACTAAAAAAACTTAACCATTTTACCATAGTACTTATTGGAAAATAAATATGC
>CAZYYR010000232.1:0-3939 GCA_964651465.1 uncultured Nitrosospira sp. | reverse complement strand
CCAAAGCGAGCTTCTGCTGCAGCTCCTCTTCCGGCAGAATCTCGCTGCTGCCGCGCCTGATGGTTTCCAGCTGTTCCGAAATCGGCACCGTCACGGTAACACGCAGTGCATTTCAATGATCATTGTCGGCTGCAAAACCCCAGTTGATCAGCCTGTCGAGCACGGCATTGACGTAATCGGGCCGGCGGTTCTGGTAATCGAGGTAGTATGCATGCTCCCAGACATCTATCGCCAGCAGCGACGTCACCCCTTTCGTCAACGGTAGCTCCGCATTGCCCGTCTTGACGACCTGGAGTTTATCCCCATCTCTCACGAGCCAGGCCCATCCACTGCCGAATTGAGTCGTTGCCGCCGTCGCCAGCTCCTTCTTGCACGCATCCACGCTGCCGAAGGAGGCTTCTATTTTCTGCTTCAATGCCGCTGGAGGCTCTCCGCCACCCTTGGGCGACAGACTGTTCCAGTAAAATGTGTGATTCCAGACCTGGGCGGCATTATTGAAAATTCCCGCTTTATCCGCCTTGCCGGCCGTTGCGGTGATGACATCCTCCAGCGAGAGATCCGCAAGCTCCGTTCCGGCAATCAGTTTGTTGAGATTATCCACATATGCCTTGTGATGCTTGCCATGATGGAACCCCAGCGTATTTGCCGAGATTACCGGGTCAAGCGCATTGTCCGGGTAGGGCAGAGGTGGCAGAACATGGGGGGCGCTTCCAGTCTTCTGATCGCTCATTACTTTGCTCCTTTATGTGGTTGCACGAAAAAATTCGATGCGTTCCTTATCCGTTTCCTGTTATGAAAACCCAATGAGTATGCTCCCGGGGTTTGGTTGCAGAGACAAACAGAGGCGAGACGACGCGTCATCGACGCCAAAGGCCCGTTTCGGCCGTACAGTACGCTTGGCCCGCAACGCCTCCGCCTGCGTGCCGTTATCAGAGTATATCCGAAAACAGGTGGGAAATAAGAGACGGGGGAAGGCGCTTCTCCACGGAATCGGGTGAGCGCCCGGTTTGACCATGATCCATGCAGTGATGTCTTTTCAGGGAAACGCGGAGGCCTGCGACAGGGAAAAGGAACTTGCAGAAGCAGGAGAAGCGCTGAACGAGTCCTGGCTCAGCGCGTTGCTGTTTAAATCGGGGATGATCAGAAAGCGCGCGACGCAGGTTGCGCACCTGGGGAATGCTTCAGGTACGAACAAATGATTACAGGAACAGCCCGAAGCGGTGGGCTTCAGGCCGCGCGCGGTTCCCCGCCGGAGGTCATGCCTCGCAGAGATCGACTAGCTGCCGCTCGGGATAGCGCTCCATTTGATATCTCAACCATAGCCTGCCGCCAATGTGAAAAGCCAGCGTATCGGCATTGAACTGGAGCGCGGGGTTTTCCATCTCGCTCGTGGTCTGCCCGAAGAGTTCAAGCCACCTTTCAAACAGTGTGGCAGTGAGGCCGGGCAAGGCAACGTGCTTGGGCATGGGCGCACCCCGGAAATGGTTTGTTCCACGCAGCTTCATGGACCAGAAATTGATCATCTGCACGAAATGTGCATCCCAGTCGACTACATGTGCTTCGAATATAGGCCCCAGGAGGGGATCCTTTCTGGCCCGCGCGTAAAATGTATGGACCAGTCGTGAAATTTCCTCTTCAGTGCACAGATCCGGATCGGGAGCAGTAAACTCGGGTTGAGACATTGTCAGCATCCGTTCGTTGAAATGGATGCACCGCCTTCCTGCAGTCCATCCATGGGTTTGAAATCTGAATCACCGGTCGCGGCCTCTACCGGTTGACGATCAGCCTTGCATCAGCTCTGGCCTATCGCTCGCCTCGCTGGCGTCAGCGTTCTTTTGACAATATTCTATGGCAAAAGTTTTGCCATGTAAAAGAGTGAGAGCGGAACGAGATCGCCAGCCTCTCAGGACGACAAGGCTAGCACGGCGCTGGCTGAGGGTGAGAGGGTTCTGCAAATGGGAATAACCGTTTGCGGTGGCAAGAACCCCTCGCCCTGAACCCGGTGCCGATCACACGGAATATGCCTAAGACCGGACGAACTTCCCAGCGTCATTAGAATACGCCCTCCCTGGATATACCCTCGCACTTCAATATTACACGCAGCGTCTGCAACGCCTCCAGCTGTATCTGGCGCACACGTTCTCGCGTCAGGTCGAGGCTGGCGGCCAGCTGCTCCAGTGTTTGCGTTTCATAACCGTTAAGCCCGTACCGCTGTTCAATGATATACCGCTGCTTGTCGTTCAACCTGCCCAGCCATTCCTGTATGCGATCCTTGATCTCCGACTGCTCCCACATGAGATCGGGGGCAGGATTATGATCATCCGCGATGGCGTCTCCGATGGATAGCAGCGGGTCGACATCGAGCGGCGCATCCAGCGACATCATGCTCTGGTTCAGGGACAGCATCCTCTGCACTTCCTTGATGGGCCGGCCCAGGAGATGCGCTACATCTTCGGCCCCGGGTTCCTTTCCCGTATGCGCCTCGAGATGGCGCGCCGCCTGCAGGATAATGTTCAGATCCTTGATGACATGAACCGGCAGGCGGATGGTCCGCGACTGGTTCATGATGCACCGTTCGATGTTCTGGCGTATCCACCAGGTCGCATAGGTGGAAAAACGAAATCCACGCTCCGGATCAAATTTATCCAGCGCGTGCATCATTCCCATGTTCCCTTCTTCGATGAGATCCAGCAACGCGACGCCATGGTTGGTGTAGTGCTTGGCGATATTCACTACCAGCCGCAAATTGCATTCGATCATTTTTTGACGCGCCTGGAAATCGTCCTGCCTGACGCGCCGGGTCAATTCGCTCTCCTCTTTCGCGGTCAGCAGGGCATTATGACCGATCTCGTTGAAGTAGATCTGGGTAACGTCGGTCAGCAGAAAATCGACATGGGGTTCAGTCGTGGCGCTTGCAGGTGTTTCCGGGGTATCGAGCACACCATCGGGGTCCAGCAGTTCCGTCTTGTCGAAGCATTCTTCATCATCGAGATATTGGTGCTGGTTCATTTTAATTATCCCCTGTTGTCCCGGCTATCCTGATAGACCGGGTAAATGTTTTAGTGGATCGACGGGTTTTCCATTTTTTCGGATCTCAAAATGAAGCTTTACCATAGTGGAATCCGTATCCCCCATCTCGGCAATTTTCTGCCCCCTGGTTACTGTCTGCCCTTCTTTCACCAGAAGCTTGCTATTGTGAGCGTAAGCGCTCAGATAGGTGTTATTGTGCTTGATAATGATCAGCTTGCCGTAACCGCGCAGCCCCTCCCCGCTATAGACGACCTTCCCCCCGGCCGAAGCGGTGACCGTTTGTCCGGGCTTCCCCGCAATATCGATTCCTTTCGTGCTTTCGGAAAACAGTTCCGCGATCTTGCCTCTGGCAGGCCAGATCCATTCGATACGATCATCTCCCGGGGCAACGTTGGGAGAGGGTGGGGCGGACTCGATAGCCGTAGCAGGATCTTTTTCCAGTATCGGATCGGCTTTTATCGCCATGGCAGGCGGAGTCGCTGTCCCGCTTTTTAACTGGGCAACCGCCTGATCCGAATAGGGGAGCTTGAGTGCCTGGGGTTCGGTTTTCAGCTTGGCGGGGCCGGCGCGCTGCTTTGTTTCCGGCGGCGGTGGCATGTCAGGTCTGCTCACGACTGAGGATGACGGAGCGGCATCCGGGATCGAAAACAGCGAGGGTTCTGCCAATTGAGGCGGAGCCATGAAGAGTTGCTGACCGACATAGATGGCACGGGGATCGGCGATGTTGTTCCATTCAGCCAGAGCCTTGGGATCGACACCGTGACCCTGGGCTATGCTGTAGAGCGTGTCCCCTTTTTTTACGACATACCCACCCTGCACCGGGGCGGCCCTGTCTGCGGAAGGTCCGGGATCCACGATCGCCGATGGGTCCTTGACGGACCGGTCAGCTACCTCAGTGCGAAAACTGCG
>CAZYYR010000231.1:0-3940 GCA_964651465.1 uncultured Nitrosospira sp. | reverse complement strand
CTTGGCATGACGCCTCACAATCACCTTGCGGCTACGCGATTTTTTCCACCAGATGTACACCCCTGTCACGGAAAGCATGGCCACCACGAGTCCCATCAACGAAATCATGATGCGCCCAGGCAAGCCCAGGATGCGGCCCGAATGCAATGGAAACTGTACCTGTACGAATATATCGGCAGCGGTTCCTTTCCAGGGCTGTACGTCGCCCAGATACCGCCCATCTTCCCCATCGAAATACAATCGCGCCGGGCCTACGCCGGCACTGCCATGCTCGTCGCCCGGATAGTGGAAAACAACGCCGTAAATACCGAAATCCCGCGCATAGAACAGCCCCCCTGCCGGCTCCTCCCACCCCCTGCGCTGTGCCTCTTCGACAGCAATCCGGAAGATGGACTCATAATCGACCTTGGGCATGATCGGCTGGTTTTTCTCAGTCGGCGTACGCGAATCGAAAGGACTCGGCGTCACCTCGGACACCAGCGACATGGCAGGAAAGAATACTTCACGGTAGAGATTAAGCGAGAAAGCGGTAAACGCCACGATGAACAGCAGAAACCAGGTCCACAGGCTGACTGCCCGATGGAGGTCGAAATTGAGCTTGTATGTGCTGCTCCCCCAGCGGATACGCCATGCGGGCTGCCAGCGCTGCCACCAGGTCTGTCCTTCCTCCGATACCGGCAAATCAGCCAGGGAATCCCCGTTCGTGGCATGCATGTCCATCGCCGGGCTGCCCGGCTGCCGTTCCTTACGGCGACGCGCCGGAAGCGTCAGGAAAAACCCACTGAAGCAATCCAGCATCCAGATGATCGCAATGATGCCCAAAAGCCAGATTCCCCATTCGTCTATTCCCCACATTTCGGGCATATGGAGCGAGAAATGCAGTTTATAGAGGAAAGATACGAGATTCTCCGGGGACAGCGAAACCGCCCCCCACTCGCGCTTGCCCAATTCCTTCCCCGTGACCGGGTCGACGAACACCTGGTTGTAGTCAAGCTCGTAAAGCTGGCCGGTTGCCGGATCGACGCGCGGCTCCACCCCGAAGGCGAGAGAATCCCCCTCCTCCGCCAGAAGGGGAACCAGGGTGACCCAGGCGCGGGGATCGTCCGCCTCTATCCTGCGGACCAGTTCCAGCGAGTCGATGGCCTCGCCCCGGCTCTCGACCCGGGTCAGATGGGGGTTGAGCAGTTCATCGAGTTCATGATCCCAGGAGATGATCGCCCCGGTGAAACCCGTGATGAACAGGAAGCCGGCGATCAGTAAGCCGCACCAGCGGTGCAAAAAAATGAAAACGTTACGCATCGGCCTGCCTATGGTCCGATAAGTTTGGCTGCTTGATAAACATCAAGGTTACTTCCGCCTGCCCTGGAAAGCAATCATGCCCCGTTCCGTCTTTCCGCAATTCGTACAACGCATCATGACTCACCAGCGCAGGCGCACACTCCCCAGCACGATCCGCTCGGCTCCCCGGTAACAGGCGCCGAACGAGCAATTACCCACATACTCCTTGTCGAACAGGTTGGACCCATTGATCGCCAGGCGCACCGGCCCACGCTGATAGAACACCGCCGCGTCGGTCAGGAAATACGAACGTGCCAAACTGGTGTTTTCCGCGTCATTGAATCGCGGCCCGATATAACGCACGCCGACGCCAAACCCGAGACCGCGCAGAAACCCCTCCGGCAGCGTGTAATTGACCCAGCCGGAAGCCATGTGCTTGGGGATGACGATGGGGCGCTTCCCGAGCTCAATTGGATCCTCTGTCTTGGTAATCTTGACGTCGGTATAGGTGTAGGATGACACCAGATCCAGGCCCTTGGCCAGCGACATTTTGCCTTCCAGTTCCACTCCCCGGGAGTGCATTTCACCAGTTTGCCTGAACCCGCCTACATTGGGATCAGGATTAAATGTCAATGCGTTGCGCTTGGTTAGGTCGAAGAAGGCTACCGAAAAGAGCGCCCGCGTGCCTTCCGGCTGGTACTTCAGGCCGAATTCGTATTGCTCGCCGCGGGCTGCATCGAATGGTCGACCAGTAGACTGATCAATGCCCCCCTGCGGCAGAAACGATTGCGCGTAACTGAAATACGGCGCGATGCCCCACCCGAGGAGATAGGTCATCCCCGCCCGTCCGGTAAAGGCGGTATCTTCGTTTTTGGTGAGTTCTTGCCTAAATTTATCGTGCGTATCCAGCATGGCCCAGTCGTGACGGCCTGATAGCGTCAGGATCAGCCGCTTGTCTATCTTGATCTGGTCCTGGACATACACGCCTACCTGGTCCAGTTTCTGGGCCAAATTGCCAACAAGGGTCGTGGGCCTGTCAAATGGCTGCCCGTAGACCGGATTGAGTATGTCCAGGGGCGGAACGAAGGTACCATCAAGGGTGAAAGGATTATTAAGCTCTCCAAGTTTCCTGGAGCCAGTATCGGCATGCAGCCAGTCGACGCCTGCCATCAGATTATGGTCCGTGACACCCAGAGTGTATTTGCCATGAAGCTGGGTATCGATCGCTATCTGACTGACTGACTCGTTGAAAATATTTGCTTGGCGGTATAACAAGTTGTTCACGTCATCGCGCAGAATATCCGCAACGCGATTGTAGGTAACCTTGTTTTCCGAATGCCGCAGATTCTGCCGCAGCATCAGGCCCGAATCGAACCGGTGCTCGAACTTGTGCCCGATCGACCACTGGTGCTGGGTCAGCTTGTTGAAATTCGGCTCGCCGGTCAGGAGGCGGCTGGGCCGGCCATTCACGGTATCCGCGAACGAGAAGCCGTCCGTCCAGTTCGCGAACACGTCGCCCATGAGGGTATAGGAAGTGTTGCCCGACAGGAAAGTGATCGAGGGAGCAATGTACATGCGGGTGTTGGTCACCCGCCTTTTCGACGTGTACCTGTCCTGGGTATCGGTATCCATGCCCAGGCCGACCAGGCGAAATAGCACGCTGCCATCCGAATTGAGCGCCCCGCCGAAATCCACCGAGCCCTGCTTGCGGTCGAAATTGCCGTACTGGAAATTCACTTCGCGTATGGTCTGGGCGGTGGGAAGCTTGCTCACGCGGTTGATGATGCCGCCCGCATCCCCCTGGCCGTACGTCACCGACGAGGGCCCTCTCAGCACTTCCACGCGCTCCAGTCCATAGGCCTCGGTTCGGAAAAATGCAAAGTTGCTGTTGCCGAACTGGCGCAGACCGTCACGGTAATCGTTCGTCAGTAGGGCATCGAAGCCGCGCATGAATATCCAGTCATATCCCCGGCTGTCGAACCCGTATCCTTCCGCCATTACCCCCGGGGTGTAACGCAGCGCTTCCACCACGGTGGTGGCCGCGCGCGTGTCCAGTTCGTCACGGGTGATGACCGATATCGACTGGGGTGTTTCGATGATCGGCGTGTCGCTCTTGGTCGCGCTCGTGCTGCGCGTGGCAACCTGGTCTTTCACCACATCGCCCTCTGCCGTGACCGTCACGGTGGGCAGGGCCGCCGGCGCCGTCTTATCCACCTCAGCCTTGTCCGCGGCAGCTTTATCCGCCGCGGCCTTCTCTTTCGCTGCCTGCTCGGGCATAGCTTGGGTAAGCGGTTTGTCCGACTGGGCCAGCAGCAGCCTGGAAGTAGCGGCCTGTCTGACCACGATGGTCTCGCCCTTCTCGACGGATTCCAGTCCGCTGCCAGCCAGCAATTGCCTGAGCGCCTCATCCCCCAAGAGCCTGCCGCGCACCGCGGGCATGCTCCTGTCCGCTTCCGTGCCCGGTTCCACGAGCAGTTTCATTCCGGTCTTATGGGCAAGGTCTCCCAGCGCCTGATCGAGCGTCTGGGCGGGAATGTTGAAGTCCATCAGTTCCCCGGCAGCATGGACGTTCATGGATGAGTTCATGACCATGAATCCAAACAGCAGCTGGCCAAGACACCGGACTGTCATTCTGGTTCTTATTGTTCTATTCATGATGGAG
>CAZYYR010000230.1:0-3963 GCA_964651465.1 uncultured Nitrosospira sp. | reverse complement strand
GGCCTCGTACGAATGTCTATCGCCACTCGTGCGGAAACTGACGATGAATGCTGAAATTGGGGGGTGGGTGTGGCTTGGGCCAGTAGCTGGAGCTGCGGGAAACGATGGGGAAGAGGCTCATAAGCAGCTCAAGCGGCCTATTTGCTCCAGGTCAACCCATGACAACTGCCAATGCCAATAAAGCCGCGCACCCGCAGAATTTCCTCTGTGCGAGGAGTACGCGGACGCCATGTGGCTCCTTCAATCTGTTCCAAACCCGCAAGGGGAAAGTACACAGGAAAAAAGGTGAAGCGCGCATTCACCTTTTTCCTTCATTTACTTCGATTTGTGGCTTTGGCTTCCTGCCCTGGCATGCTGCTCGGATGAGCCACCACGGTTGGATGAGCTGGATGAAGAACCGGACGACGATGAGTTGCTCGATCCCCGCCCACCGCCGTGCGAAGCTTCGCCACCCTTGCGCCCAGCCTCGCGGGCTTCCTTGGCATCGAACTCGTGCGCCGTTCCTTTTTCATGGGCAGCCTTGCCGCCCTTGCTGGCAATTTCACGCTGCTTGTCTTCATCCATCGAAGCAAAGCCGCGCTTGCTGGTATCACTGCTGCTGGTGTGCGTATTGCTTGGCATGATGCTCTCCTTGAAAGTATCGATAAACTCCGCAACTTCTGGCCGTCCAGCTATCTGTCTGTGCCGGTCCCTGCGGGAAACTCACCCTTGGGGAACAGGTTCCCTGAAAAATAACGGGGAGGGAAAAATGTCCGCAGCAAAGATGTGGAGGCATCCTATCCTGTCATTTGCATCCACTCTGTTCGTTTACTCACATAGCATATTGATGTGCTCCCGCCCGCGCTGCGGACAACAACGGTCCGCACAATCTGCCTATAGCATCCGATTTCGGATGCATTCTTCCGATCGCTGGATCAGCTTCCGCAGCGCGCTATCGACGAGCGGATCGGGATGCCCGATCAATTCGCGCCGGAAGTTGAGCGACAGGTCGTTCGACAAAGGCGGCAACGCTTCGATCGCCTGAACCAGAGGTATGTCTTCTGGCAAGGTATTGAGCACCAGATCGGGGGCGTGCCAGCGCAATGTCATGCGCAACAGTACGCATTTGTGGCAATGGCCGCAGTTCCCCTGTGCCGAGGGAGACTCCCAGCATACGCGCAGGTGGTCCTTTATCAGCCGCTTTGCAGGGGCATGATTCACCAGACGCTTTATCTTTTCCGATCTGGAAACTTCATGGCCGATGCTTATGACTGAAAGCCGACTGGAAGACCAGAAAGGGTCGAGATCGGGATGCGAACCCCAGGGGCCGAGGTGTTCAAGATCATGGCTCGATGAAATAAGCAAAGAACCGATATGCTCCCGCAGCAGATGGCCCAGGAAGGCGACTGCGCTCCCATGAGAAGCTTCCCAGGATACGCGCCGGAAAAGGCGATGGTTCCTGATATTCGTCTCGATCATCGTCCATTCTTTTCCCGAGACCTCGGCTACTGCAGCCAGGGAATTGCACATCGGCGTCAGAATGTCTTTCCTCTCCACGGGCACGTCAAATCCGGCAGCGAGGATCAGAAGATCGGGAGGCGGGTCGGCAAAAAAGCAGGAATAAAACGAATCCACTCCCAGGCTGAATGCCAGCCCCACCCGTGAGTTGCGTTGACCCGGCTCACCTGGTGCAATATCGAGGCGCACGTCTCCCCATCTCCACCATTTATCGACCTGGCGGAGTATCCGCTGCGTATTTTCCAGCCAGACCGGATCGCACGATTCGCCTACAAGACGCCTGCCCATTGCTGCAGCAGGCAAGAGAAAAACGGTACCCAGGGCTTCGGAAGAAAGAGCAAGGCGCGTGCGCTCGCTCCGGATGTACAGGAACTCACCGTCCACTTTTACGCGCAAGACATTCCCGTCATCCTTGACGGGTGGTATGCGAACAGGGAGGTCGAAGAAACGGGCTATTCGATCACGTAATTTTGGCTTGCGCATGATAAACAGAACTCATCGTGGCACAGGGAAAAGACATCCGCATACCTGGCACTATAATCGGGAAAGGAAAACGACCGGCTGAGGCTTATTGTCGAGCCATTTGACAGCAGAACGCGCCAGCCTCATGAAATGCTCTAAGGAATTGACTTTCGATATTAAAATACCAGGTATAAACATTGCTCAGTTCAATCCTGGGTCCCCGTTACATGCCGAGCGGTTCATTTCCTTTATCGTGAAGAATTACATCAGATCTCAATTCATCGCGTACCGGAAGCGGTTGGAGGCTTGTTCCCTGTTCAGGACTTCAAATCAAGAGGAGGATCGTTCGGACAAGAAAACAACGCTCATTACCATGATCAGGAATGAAAAAGCGATCTTGGAAACGTTCTGTGCCCATGCTTTATCCCTGTTTGACCGCATCGTCCTCGTGGATCATCTCTCATCGGACGGATCCAGGGAATATATAAGATTTCTCGCAGAGAGATATCGGAATATCGAATGCTATTTTTTTGACGAGCCCGGCTATTATCAGTCTGAATTGATGACCTGGGCGGCGCATAATCTCGTGGACCAGGAACTACCGGGATGGGTTTTCTTCCTGGACGCGGATGAGTTTCTACCGTTCAAGTCGAAAAAAGAATTTGATCACAAGCTGGCCGAGTTTGGCTCCGTTCCTGTCATTTTCATGCCCTGGCTCAATTTAGTACCTTTGGACATGGATAGAGATGAGGTTGTCGATCAGTTCTTCCTGCAACCACCCCAACCCTCACGGCACCGTAAAATAGCGTTTCAGCCTGAACGTATTTCCCCGGCTGATTACTTCATTGCGCAAGGCAATCACGCTCTCTTCCTGGGAACCCGGTCTTCGAAAGTAAAATTTCCGGCCAGGGACGGTTTCCCCATTTATCATCTGCCAATACGAACGAAGCAGCAATTGCGGAACAAGATTCTGCAGGGAATGGAATCTTACCGGCGCATGGGTGGCGATCGGCGTGGCCGAATTGGCGCGCACTGGGACGAAATACATCGGATCATGGAGACTACCAGTCTTACGGAAGAACTGATGGCGGGTATTGCGTCGCAGTATAGCGATACGTTGTATCCACCTTACGAACGGAGTTTCGATGAGCTGCGAGAAAATGGCTACAGAAAACTTCGGATGGAAATAAGCATTTCGCAAGCCATGGTCTCCTTTGCAGACATGGCCGCCTGGTCGGTTAACGAAATTGGGCAAAGGGTCAATCGGCTGGAAAAAATAGATAAGAGGCACCCCGGGATCAGGAAGATAGAATTCGATCGGTCAACGTATTCCATGCAGATTGTTGAATACGCCACCTCTTCCGATTCAACGGGGGTAATAACCCATCCCGACATGCAGTCGCTGCCTCGTAGCTCATGATACTGCTGCACCTGTCCTATCCGGCTCGATTTGCCTGCTGTCGCCTGGAAAATTCACAATGTCGCTTGACCCGGTCCAGGCAGTGACGTAGGAGCGGTTTTTGCCATAGGAGTTATCCAGGATCGTATTCGGGATGCTCATAAGGCAGGACAGGATATGGGCGTGCAGTCGGTCGGTGGTGATTGTCTCGAACTCGCTGAAAAGATCGATCGTTTCTCCCACCAGCTTTTTTGCGTACAGGACCCATAGATCCATCTCGTTGAACAGCGCCCTGCGATCCAGGCGAGCCATGTGCAACGTCCCCAGAACACCCCGCATCATCCGAACCCAGGTATTCCTGCGCCCGACCAGCTCCCGCCAGTCGATGCACAAGTCGAACCGATCCGCCTCTCCGCCGGCGGACTCGACATCATCCCTCAATAGCGCCAGATGATGCTTTTGCCGGGCCCGGGACCGCTGTATCGGCCACAACTGGTGTGCCATGTCCGGGAGAAGGTAAATATGGGGCGACATGGGGAGAGCGAGTTCAAATGACCTGTGATCCCTGACGCAAATGTGCAGATCGGGGTGTCGTGAAAAAATGT
>CAZYYR010000229.1:0-4007 GCA_964651465.1 uncultured Nitrosospira sp. | reverse complement strand
ATATCGACCGGTTGTGGGATGTGTGGACGCGCAAGCAGCAGGCACGAGGTTATCCGGTGTTGCCGGAGGGCGCGGATCTCGATATGTGGTCGGCGGAACCATTCCTGTTCTTTGTCGACGCGAAAGGACAGCCGGTAAGGAAAACGACTGCGGGCGACTACGCCACGATCGGTGACTTCAACTACAGTTATCAGCCGGGATCGGGAGAGCAGGTGGTCACACCTTCCCTTGCGGCTGCGGCGGGCGGCGTACGTGAGGCCGTGCAAGCCGGGCATTTCAACGTGCAGCTCACCCATTCTTCGATCAGTGCAACGGAAACGGCACGCGCCTCCATCACGATTCCGCCCACGCTGCTGCAGATGAGAGGACAGGCGGAGGCACCCACCCTGTTCGCAAAAATTACGCTTGCCCTGCCGCCGCTGGCGCATCACCAGGATTTTGCCGTCCTGGTGGATGGCCCGGATGCCCCCGCGGATCCCTCCAGTCCGCACTATGCGGCAACGCTCTCGATGTTCGGCCATCACATCGTAAATGCTCCAGTTACGTTCACGGTACCCTTGTCGGCTCCCCTTGCCCGGATGCGCGAAAGCGCCCAGCTGAAGGCCGGCGCAGCATTGAACATCCGCGTGGTTCCGGAGCGGATGGCCAAACCGGGGGCATTGATGGCGCGGCATACCGCGGAGACCAGGGCCGAGGTGCTTTCCGTCGTAGTGGAAGCGCATTGACGGAAGAACTGGCATGCCCGGACGCCACCCGCACATTGCGTTTGTCCTCATGGCATCGATGTGCTCGACCATGGTCACGAGCGGAGTAGTGGCGGATGGGAGCCGGCAGCAGGCGATCGAGCTCAAGCTTCCCCGTCCTGCCGGCACGCAGGAAGCCCTCCGCATCCAGGTTCGGACCGGAGCTCTCGCCCGTGGAAAGGAAATCAGGATCAGCACGCCGGATGGAATGCTGCTGGGTACCGTTTCGCCCTATGGCGCCACTACGCTTAATCAGCAGTCGGCCACATACACCATCCCGGTCCCGAAGGAAGTCATCGGCAGGGACCGGGTGCAACTGCGTCTCGAAGTCGACGAGGCGGACAAACCTCCGCGCGCGCCCCGGCCATCCGAGGTGGAAAGCGTCGATCTGATTTATGTACCCGTCACCGATTGAGGCGACTGGATAGACAGGATGAAACCGGCTCTGAATGCCACCCGCCATCGAATATCGGTTGCGTAACGATACCGATCAAACAGGAGAATATATGTTTTTGTTGATTCGTCTTCTTTCCCACACCCTTGCGCCCTCCGCATGCGTGCTGTGGGTTTTTTCTTCGCTGACGCTGGCGCATGCCCAGCAGGACACGGAAGATGACCGTGTCGTCGAAAACCCTCCGTTGCTGGAGATTGCCCGTCCAGCCAGGCCGGGACCGGAAGCGCGCGCCGCCGCACCGGGACGGCTGCCCGAGACCCCCGCTGAGCCCCTCGCCGAGTCCTCTCTGGACCTGAATGTCATCTATACCAGCGGCACGATCTGGAACCCGGCGGAACAACGCTACGACAAGGTGAAATTACGAAGCTACCAGGGCAAGGAAGTCAATCCCGGCATTCCCTACGTGTCGCCCACCATTGCCATCCTTCCGGGCGAAACCATTCGCATCACCCTGAATAACAGACTGCCTGCCGACCCTTCCTGCACAGGAGAAGTTCATGACAGTCCGGGCATCAATACGCCCCACTGCTTCAACGGCACCAACCTCCACACCCACGGCCTGTGGGTCAATCCCGCCGGAAATGGCGATAATGTGCTCATTTCCATCAATCCCGGCGTCAGCTTCCAGTATGAATATAAAGTACCTTCCGACCACCCTGCGGGCACATTCTGGTATCACACGCACCGACATGGTTCCACCGCCCTGCAGGTAAGCAGTGGCATGGCCGGGGCACTCATCATTCGCGGCACGCGCCCTCCCTCGGAGAAGGTCAACGGCGATATCGATACGCTGCTGATGCCCACTGCGACCCAGCCCTTTCCCGAGCGCGTGCTGGTCATGCAGCAGATCCAGTACGCATGCCGCGACGCGGAAGGCAAGATCAAAACCCATCCGGACAAAAGCTACCGATGCGATCCCGGCGATGTGGGAGGTATCGAAGGATACGATCAGTTCGGTCCCGATACGTGGCCCGATTCGGGCAGATATACCAGCATCAACGGCCAGGTCCTGCCCACCTTTGCAAATGCCCGGGCGGGCCAGATCGAACGCTGGCGGACGATCCACGGCGGCGTTCGTGACACGATCAATCTCCAGTTCCGCAAGCTCCGGGCGGACAGCCGCCGCCCCGCCAGGCTGAAGGCACGCCAGCATGATGCCTACATAGGGGAAAACTGCACCGGTCCCGCGCTGCCGCAACATCTCATCGCGGCGGATGGGCTGACAACCAAAGCCGTGATCAGGACAGATGTCACTGTCTACCAGCCGGCCTACCGCTGGGATACGTTGATGGTATTTCCGCAGCCGGGCATTTATTGCGTGATCGACGAAGCCGCGCCGGCGTCGGCCAGCGTGGAAAGAACCGCGCCATCGCGCCAGCTGCTGGGTTTCGTGCAGGTCGGGAACGGACGGACCGTTCCGGCCGACATTACCGCCTACCTGACGGCGGAGCTTGCTGCCGCGGCGCGGCTCAACATGCCCGCTCCGGTTCGATCCCGCATCGAGAGCGACCTGCGTGACGGGCTGAAGCTCACCCGGTTCGTGCCGCATCCCGACATCGCGAATGATGAAGTCACCGGCAAGCAGGAAATGATCTTCAATATTGATACCAGCAGTACCCCGCCACAGTTCCAGGTGAACGGCAAGCCCTACGATCCGGGCAGGATCGACCGGGTGCTTACGCTCGGCGGGGTGGATGAATGGACGCTGCAGTCCGACTTCGTGAGCCACCCCTTCCACATTCACGTCAATCCGTTCCAGATCGTAAAGATACTGGACCCCAGCGGAAAGGATGTCAGCACCGCGGATGCAGTGGATTCCATGGATGCCGCGGATGGAAGTCCGGATCCGCAGTATCGGGCCCTGAAAGGTGTCTGGAAGGATACGCTGTGGGTGAAGAACATCGCGCCACCTGGGCAGCCGGGCGGCCAGTATACAGTGGTTGTGCGGACCCGCTATCAGCGCTACATCGGCGACTTCGTGCTTCACTGCCATATACTGGACCATGAAGACCAGGGAATGATGCAGAATGTGCGCGTTGCGCTGCCCGTCGGCGCCGGCAATACGAAGGCAAGGCATCACTGAAACCGGTGCGCCTGCAGGCTGACGCTATCCTGTCACCTGCGGGCAGCACCTGCCCGAGCATCACCTTGCCTTGAAAATATCCGCCAGGAAATCCCGTGTTTCTGTCCAGGAAGCCTTGTCAGCTGCCGCGTCATAGGCAAGGGGCAGCCCGAACCGGCGCCCATACTCATCCGCTGCGGGATTGGTGAAGCTGTGCGTTACGCCGGGGAAAGTCACCACCCTGTAATCGGCGCCGGCCCTTTCCATTTCCTGCTTGAATGCAGCTACCTGTTCCGGCGGAATCATGGGATCATCCGTACCGGTGAAGGATATGATCTTCGTTTTCACGCTGCCCGGACGAGCAGGCTGTTCGGTGGCCAGACCCCCATGAAAGCTGGCGACGCCTTTCAGATCTTCCCCGAGGCGGGCCATCTCCAGGACGATGCTGCCACCGAAACAGTAACCCAGTGCGGCGATATTCTTCGCATCCACTCTATCCCGCTGTTTCAGGTAATTCATCGCTGCCTCGAAACGCGCTTTTGCCACCGGCAGATTCTTTTTTACCTCGCCGGCGAACTTGCCGGCTTCATCGGGGTGTTGCGCCTGCCTGCCCTCCCCATACATATCCACGGCCAGTGCAGTATAGCCCAGTTCCGCCAGCATTCTCGCGCGGTTGCGCGCATATTCGTCGGGACCCCACCACTCATGCACCACCAGTATGCCGGGACGTCTGCCTTTCGATGCGTCA
>CAZYYR010000228.1:0-4038 GCA_964651465.1 uncultured Nitrosospira sp. | reverse complement strand
CTGCTGGCCACCGGATGAATGTGCTCGGGCGCAACCTTGAGTGGAACGCCCCTCTGGCGGGCAAAATTGAGGACGAAGCGGGCATACCCGTACCACGAGGTCTCTCCTGCGGCAACCAGATTATAGAGACCCGCCACTTCTGGCTGGCGCAGGGCGGTCGCGATGGCATGGGCAGTAACATCCGCCAGCAGTTCCGCGCCGGTGGGGGCACCTGTCTGATCATCGATAACGGAGAGGCTGTCGCGTGCCTGGCCCAGGCGCAGCATGGTCTTGGCGAAATTGCCTCCGCGCGCGGCAAAAACCCAACTGGTGCGAAAGATGAGGTGACGGCAGCCGGATGCAAGGATCGCCTGCTCGCCTTCGAGCTTGGTAGCACCGTAGACGTTCAGTGGGCCGGTAGGGTCGGTTTCCAGGCGGGCAGCGCTGCCACTGCCGTCGAATACGTAGTCGGTGGAATAATGGATGAGCCATGCACCCAGCACGCTGGCTTCCTCTGCCAGGAGAGCGGGAGCACGGGCGTTGATGAGGCGCGCCTGGTCGGGCTCGCTCTCAGCCCGGTCCACAGCGGTATGGGCGGCGGCATTGACGATGACGTCAGGCGCAACATTCCGCACGGTTTGCCTGAGTTCGTCTAAACGGGTGAAATCTCCACACAAGGGCTGGGCGTGAGGTACGCCGGCCAGATGACTATCGAAATCCAGGCCGATGATTTCCCCCAGGGGAACAAGGCTGCGCTGTAATTCCCATCCTACCTGGCCATTCTTGCCAAACAGGAGAATCTTCATGCAGTGCCTCTGCTGTAGTGTTTTTCCATCCAGAGGCGGTAATCACCGGATTGGATACGGTCCACCCAGGCAGGATGATCGAGGTACCACTGCACGGTCTTGCGGATGCCTGTCTCGAACGTTTCGGCAGGCTTCCAACCCAGTTCGCGCTCAATCTTGCCGGCGTCGATCGCATAGCGGCGATCGTGTCCTGGACGATCGGTGACGAACTCGATCAGGTCACGGTAGAAACCATCCTGACGTGGGCGCAAGCCGTCGAGCAGACGGCAGATGGTATGGACGATGTCGAGGTTGGGTTTTTCATTCCACCCGCCAATGTTGTAGATCTCATCAGGCGTGCCTGCCTCCAGGACACGCCGCAGGGCGCTGCAGTGGTCTTTGACATAGAGCCAGTCCCGTATCTGCTGGCCATCACCGTAGACGGGCAATGGCTTGCCCGCAAGGGCGTTGACGATGATGAGGGGAATGAGCTTTTCCGGGAACTGATAGGGGCCGTAGTTGTTGGAGCAGTTGGTGGTCAGGACAGGCAGGCGGTAGGTGTGGTGATAGGCGCGCACAAGGTGGTCGCTTGCGGCCTTGCTGGCCGAATAGGGACTGTTGGGCTGGTAGCGGTGAGCTTCAGTGAAGGGGGCGTCGCCTCCGGAGAGTGAACCATAGACTTCATCAGTGGACACGTGCAGGAAACGGAAGGCGCTTTTCTCACCCTGTGGCAGGCGGCCCCAGTAGTGACGGGCAGCTTCCAGCAGGCGGAAGGTTCCAACGATATTGGTCTGGATGAAGTCTTCGGGACCATGGATGGAGCGATCGACATGGCTCTCGGCAGCGAAATTGATCAGGGCGCGCGGTCGGTAGCGTTCAAGGAGACCGGCAACAAGCGCACTGTCGCCAATGTCGCCACGGACGAAAATATGGCGATCGTCTCCCTTCAGCCCATCCAGATTCTCCACATTGCCGGCATAGGTCAACAGATCAATGTTGACGATCTCCTCATCCGACCCAGCAAGCCAGTCCAGCACGAAATTCGATCCAATGAACCCCGCTCCACCTGTCACCAGAATCATTTTGCCAACCCTGAAATCGTTTACATTTGTTCCCACCCTTCTCATGAAGGAAGAGTCAGAACTGTTCCCCATGGTCCAGATAACGCCATTTTCCCGGGGGCAGCGGGCCCAGTCTTATCCTGCCAATACGAACGCGCTTCAGACCGATAACTTTCAGTCCCACCAGCTCGCACATTCTACGAATCTGGCGCTTCCTGCCTTCCCGCAGGATGAACTGCAGTTGATCCTGATTCTGCCGAACGACATGGGCACGCCTCAGCATTTCTCCGTCCAGGCTCAGCCCGTGACTCAACAGACTCAAGGCCTGCTCAGATAACATTCCTTCCACACGCACCAGATACTCTTTTTCAATACTCGGCTGCATGCCTATCAGCTGCCGCGCCACGCGCCCATCCTGTGTAAGCACCAGCAACCCGCTGGAATCAATATCCAGCCTTCCGGCCGGCGCCAGCCCCTTCAGATGCGCCGGATTGAAACTTCTGGCAGCCTGATCGCGGTGAAAGCGCGATTCCGCATTTATCAGGCTGACCGCCGGCCTGTAGCCCGGCTCCGGTTGACCGGATACATAACCGATCGGCTTATTCAGCAGTATTGTGACCTGGCCAGACTGCTGAGTTTGCGCCATTGCATGCAGCTTTATTTCCTGATTAGGGAATATCTTGCTGCCCAGCTCGGCGATGCGCTGCCCATCCACAAACACCCAGCCGCGCTCGATGTAACTGTCGGCTTCCCGGCGGGAACACAGTCCTTGTTGAGACATGAGTTTCGACAGCCGGATTTTTTCCATGAAAGGCGATGACCCTCTGCCTCAGTGACCCATGACGATGACGATCAGGATCAACCGGGACCCCATTCTGCAAAATCCGATATTATAATTTGAATGCCGATCCCGTTTCAGATAAAATTCCGTCTCCCAGGCGCGTAGCTCAGCTGGTTAGAGCACCACCTTGACATGGTGGGGGTCGTTGGTTCGAGTCCAATCGCGCCTACCAATGAATTTCATATCGAATTTACCGCCCTTGGCGGGTCCTGCAACACCTTCACGCACCGGCGCTCTTCATTCGTTCCATCCTCTTGTGTCACGCGCATATTCGGGAATGAGTGATAGCGCTTGCAGTTCGATATACACCTGATACACCCGCCAATCCCGCCAACCAAAACCAAACAGCTGATTATACGAGATACAGCCTGTGAGCGGGAAGGACGCGCCATCTCATCCTTGGGCGGAAGGCAATCTGATCAAGCATTTATTGAATTGAGAAAATGCATCCCGTGCTTTCGTCGCGACAGCTCTAAGCGCGTAATAAGCGTGATAGGCACTTCACGATAACAGGAAATAGAAAATAAAAACGGCCCCAAAGGGGCCGTCCACGCAAGTCTCGTAAAAATAGAACTGGCGTTTAATTCCTCAGGATGTCTTACGCGCACTGCGCCGACGCACGACGGCACCCATCAATCCCAGACCGGCCAGCAGCATGGCGTAGGTTTCAGGCTCAGGTACGGCCGCAGCGATGGAACCGCTGTATAATCCGCCGAGTGTGCCGCTCGTGACACCCCCTACGGTAAGATAATGCCCTCCAATAAGGGGACCATCCCAACTCAGAGTGAGTTGCTCAGTTGAATTTCCAGCGGAGGGCAGCACTACCGACTTGAGAACGTCATCGTCCGGTGTTCCTTGCAGCCCGTCCGCACCGAAAGATACCAGCGTCAGGGTGGACAAGATCGTTCCCAGCGACCCTACAGTAGGAATATTTACCGGGAAATTGACGACACTATAACCTGAACTGAAATTCGGCTCCGAAAAATTAAATGTGAAGATATCGGAAAAGCTCGCATTTCCACCGAGAACAGTGCCGGTAAATGTGGTGGGTACACTGGTGCTGATATCACCAAGGTCCGTCACGGTAGCGTTTGCTGCCATGCTGGTGCCCGCCAGCATGGTTACTGCCACAGCTTGTTTTAAGGATATACTCATGATTCCTCCTATAGGTGTTACTCGAATTACGAGAATCAACCGTTATTGAAGTTTTCCGGCTGCCATTACGGCCAATTATTTTTTTGACTGTACTGCGACGGATCGCCAGAAGATAAGGATATGGCTTCGTGGCACCGACACACGAAGAATTACATCTTGCAAGGGAATGATCAATAGACCGAGTGGACTAGCCGGTCTCTGTTAAGGAAGCGCTGAA
>CAZYYR010000227.1:0-4080 GCA_964651465.1 uncultured Nitrosospira sp. | reverse complement strand
TCCTTTTTTCAAGCTGGAGTGCTGCGTATGGATGGAAGCAGCCTCAAGTGATGGCGACGGCACGGTCCATGATGTCCTCCGCGGCCAGCCGCCCGATATGGGCAGCCTCGCCGCTGCCCGTGACCATGGCGGTCACGATGGCGCCATCGATGATCAGGCTCAGCTTCTCGGTAACGATATCCGGGTCCCTTGCCCCGCATGCCGCAACCATGGCCCTGAGCCGCCCGTTGATTTTTTCCCGGTGCGCAATGGCGGCATTCTTGACCCAGCCGCTGTCCTTTTCATGTTCCGCCACGGCGTTGATGAATACGCAGCCGAAGAAATCCTCTTTCCCGAACCATTCCTCCAGCAGTTCGAACAGCGAAAGGACGCGTTCGCAGGCCGAACACTCTCGGTTCGGCAGGACCAGGTCAAACCAGCGAAACCACATGTCTGCTTCCGTATCGAATACGGCCTTGAGCAGATTTTCCTTGGAGCCATAGTGTTTGTAGAGGCTGCGGCGGGCCACGCCTGCTTCCTCGAGAATCCTCGAAATTCCCGTGGCATGGATGCCAACGCGGCAGAACAGACGCCGGGCGGTTAGAAGCAGCTTTTCTTCCGTAGATGTCCCACGTTGCGCTGGTGTCGTCAACTCACCCCCCTGCAATCCGCGATCCGCAATCAGCAACCCGTAGGGGCGGCCGCAATTTTCTCAACCCTGCTGGCCCTGATCAGCCTTGGCCGACATGGTTCGGCTCTGGTCTGCGCTGAGATTAGCCTGTCCGGCCAGTTGCCGGCCTATTTTCTTCGCGATCCTGCCCGCTTCCAGGCGGATTTCCCGCAACTGGCCGCTGAGGGGATTCACATGGCCAATGAAGTAGAGGCGCGGCGCCCCTGAAAACTCTTGATCCCCGAGTACCGCCGGTCTGTCATCCGGTGTGGTAATCCCGGGAATCCTGACCAGATCGGAAAGCCCCGTGCGGAAACCGGTCCCGGCAACAATGGCGTCTATGTTCAATACCATCTCCCTTGCCTGGTCCCCCCCTTGCACATCGACGGAATGAAAAGTATGTACCGCGTGCCCGCTGATCTTCCTGATCGGGCCGACCACGCGGATGCGTCCTGCGCGAACGTCTTCCACGAAGGGATAGTAGAGAATGGGCACGACCTGATTGCGGGCAAACTTCTGGGATACCCTGGACGCAGGAAAAGGAAGGCCGAAAGACGTCAAATCCCCGATGAATGTCCGCTGCAAAAGGTGCAGCAGGCCATCCACCCAGACCAGAGGCAGGGAGCGTGTCGCCACACCGATTCCGATCAGCGGAATACCGAAGACGCTTTTGGGCAGTATATGCGGCGGTGTCCTGACCGATATCGTCACTGTCCTGGCGTGCTCGGCGAGCCTGCTCGCGATTTCGGCCGCGGAATTTCCGCTGCCGACCACCAGCACATTCTTTCCCGCATAGGCTTGGGCACTTTTGAATTTCGAGGAATGGATGATTTCTCGAGGAAAAGTTTCCATGCCTTCCCATTGGGGAATAACGGGAATGCGCGCACCCCCGGTCGCCACCACCACGGAGCGCGACTGGAATTTCGCCCCGCCATGGCCGTCGATGGCCCAGATGTCGCGCTGGGGGTTGTACTCGATTTTCTCGATGTCGATTCCCGTCTGGACAGCGAATCCGCCACGCTGCGGGAATGTTTCGAGGTTACGCACCACTTCTTCGCGTGAAGGCCAGTGTCCGGCCGAACGGGGAAACGGGCTCCCGGAGAGTTCGGAAAAAACGCGCCCCGAGTTCAGACGCAGTCCATCGTAATGATTGCGCCAGACATCCCCGACCGCAGGCGTTTTCTCCAGTACCAGCGGATCGAGGCCGATTTTTTTCAGTTCATACGCTGCCGACAACCCTGCCGGGCCGGCACCGACCACCGCCACGTCATAGATATCCGTCATGCTCACCCCCTCCTGTTGGATGAAAGTCCGATTGTCCTGCCCGGAAAAAGACGACGCCGAGGCCTTTCCTGCTTTGGCTGATCCGGAAAATTCTGTATATGGTAGACCGATCAGTCTACCTATTTTATACCTGAGATAAAGGCATTGCAAGGTTCCTCCAAATGCCGGCTTTCAGCTGCTTGATGCTTACTGAAACAAAGGTCCAGTAGCGACTGAGCCTTTGAAATAATGAGGAATCGATTTTTCCGGCTCGGCTGCTTTGCTGGATCCAGGCAGCGAGCGCGGACTGTGCGGGCTTATGCGGAGGATGAGTCAACCGTCAAACTGATGCGGAGATGCTGATGGAGTCTTCAAGAGGAAAGGAAGGGCTTGTATCTGGAAAAAATGTTCAGCCAGCATCTGTACGCATTCCGGCAGGAAGCTCGACATGCCAACCAGACGCCCGGCAGGGAAAGAACACCGGCTCCCCTCGCAAGACATTCACGCAAGGCTCGCGGCCGGGCTTGTGCCCGTCCTGGTACGGGAAGACATGGTGCGCCCTGCTCAGCCGCTTCCTTGCTTAAGGGGCGGATATGTTCTATACAGGAGATAACGGTCGATGCCTCTTCCTCTTCTTATCGTCCCGTAGCATGCCACAGCGCCGATGCAACATTGGCCCGGAAAACTGAAAGGAGCGCTTCATGGCCTGGAAAATGGTGGAAAACTACAACCTCGGATACAACATTCAGACGAAGCAGTTCTATTTCTACTATCAGCTGGAAGGCGAAGACGTCGTTCATCAGCTCTCGCCCAGCGCCGAGGATTTTCTCGGCCTGTCCGATATGTTCAGGCATGAAAAAGCGATCAGCTTCAGCATGGACGGGCAATATTTCGTCACCGGCTCCGAGCCGGTCAAGGTGGAAAAAACCGGTTCCTGATTCACCCGTTTCGGGCTGGCCCTCTGCCAGTCTCTCAGTTTTCATCCTCCTTCGGCCAGAACCTGGGTACCAGGTGCAATATGGCAAGCGCGAGCACCGCGCTCAGGACCGCCGAAGCTTCCCGCCCCAGGCCCGCGGCGATTCCGATCGCCGCGGTGAACCACAGCCCCGCTGCAGTAGTGAGCCCTTTCACCGTCTCCTCCTTCGCACTCTTGAGGATCGTCCCCGCACCTAGAAATCCCACGCCGGTGACAATGCCCTGAATTACACGCGACATGCCCTCCGGCGACATGTCCAGCTGCTGGGGGATGATTATGAACAAGGCGGCGCCAGTGGCGACCAGCATGTGCGTGCGCGCACCTGCTGCCTTGCCGCGCTGCTCACGCTCCAGGCCCAGCAACCCCCCCAGCACGGCGGCTACGACCAGGCGCAAACTGATCTCCGTGAATTCGACGACGCTCGGAAGATCGGAAAATTCCGCCACCACCGTATCGGATATCTGCTGCCACACGTTCATGGTCTCGTCATCGTCTGCTTCCGCTCCCTCATGCCCCAACCTGATCATTTAAATATCGACTGCGCACATGTTTCATTGCCCAGGCCCTGCTTACATGATAGTCCCCTTCTTCCGATTACGCTCGGCCGGGGCTGCGCCGGGCTGTCAGCCCGGCGCCTGCCAGTGATTCCGCCGGTGTTTGCCATCGGGAGCAAGCATGGAAGCCACGAAGCGGACAAAACCGGCATTTTCCTCCCGGTGTTTGATCCGCTCGTGGAATACAGCTGGCAGCACCCGCGGTAACTGCATCCCGTTTTGGGAAAATAACTGCTAATGAGCCAGCCCGCTTCTTACGACTTCTTCCATCTCGCGCATGGTGTACTTCGTCACCACTTCATCCTTGTTGAACATGATTACAAGCTCCTTCGTTTTTACGTTGGCGCCGCTCGAAATCAGGCCAACGATCGGGATGAAATTATGCGCCTGGGGCGTTCCTCGGGCATGCCTGTATGTCCATACCTCATTACCGGCATCGGTAAAGCTCACGGAGGTAGGTTGTCCCAAAGCGGCAATGACATCGTTTTTGGTGGCTTTCCCTTCCCTTATGTGCTCTGAAATGGTGGATTTCGTATGCTCGTTCAGCTTCTCGTTTCCAACCGTGGCACAGCCAGCCAGCAAAATCACCACGACCATGCTCATTAAATTTCCTGTTTTCATTCTTGCCTCTTATGAAG
>CAZYYR010000226.1:0-4113 GCA_964651465.1 uncultured Nitrosospira sp. | reverse complement strand
AAGGAAACGGCGAGTCTTGCAGCCCTTGCCCGCGAGGGCAAGCTGAAGCCCGCGGACATGCAGGGAGCGAGCTTCACCATTTCCAGCCTGGGAGGAATTGGTGGCACCGCCTTCACTCCCATCATCAATGCGCCGGAGGTTGCCATCCTGGGGATATCGCGTACCGCAATGAAACCCGTGTACCGCGATGGCGGATTTGTCCCCCGTTTGATGCTGCCATTATCGTTATCGTATGATCATCGTGTGATCGATGGTGCAACGGCTGCGCGCTTCACTTCGTATCTGGTTGAGGTGCTGGCCGATCTGCGGCGGATATTGTTGTGATTGGGTGCAGGAATTCGGGAAGACTGTCGGATGAAGTCGGTTATCGGTTTTTCCGGCACTGAACCCGATGGTCGCCGACGTCCCCGAGCTCATCGGTGTTTTTGGCGGCACGTTCGATCCCATTCACCTTGGCCATCTGCGCATTGCTGAGGAAATTGCCGAAATAGCCGGTTTGCAGCAGATGCGTTTTATCCCTGCGCGTCTGCCGCGTTTGCGCAATGCACCTGGGGCAACAGCGGAGCATCGGGCCGAGATGGTCCGCCTTGGGATCGTTGGCAATCATACGTTCATGCTCGATGAGCGCGAGGTAAAACGGACGGGGGTGAGTTACAGCGTAGAATCGCTGCGCGAACTTGAGCGGGAATCGGGCGGGAAGGCAATACTGTGTTTTGTCGTCGGGGCGGATGCTTTCCTGAAGCTGGTCGAATGGTACAACTGGCGAGAATTGTTTCAACTGTGCCACTTCATCATCGCGGCGCGCCCTGGGCACTCCCCCGATATTCGCAGCGCTTTGCCGCTGGAACTGGAAAAAGAGTGCGCCAGACGCTGGGTCATGCACGCGGATAGCCTCAAGCTTGCACCCGCTGGATCTGTCTTCGTGGCGCAGACCACGTTACTGGATATTTCCGCCACGAACATTCGCAAGCGTGTTGCCGCGGGGAAAAGCATCCGTTACCTTGTTCCCGACGCCATCCATGATCATATCGCCGTAAATTGCCTGTACAGGGAAAAAGGATGACGCTTGCCAAACTTGTAAGAACGGTAGTCGCGGCCCTCGAAGAAATCAAGGCGCACGACATCGAAGTACTGGATGTAAAGAAGATAACAACCATGTTCGACCGGATGATCATCGCGAGCGCGGATTCCACCCGGCAGACCAGGGCCATCGCGAACAACGTGTCGGAAAAGGTCAAGGCTGCCGGGGGTACGGTTTATGGAACCGAGGGTGAGCAGAACGGAGAATGGATACTGGTTGACCTGGGTGATGTGCTGGTACACGTCATGCAAAGTGCCGTGCGTGCGCATTACAACCTGGAAGAGCTGTGGGCGGAGGCGGTAAGAACGAACAGGGTATCCGCCCGGTCCGGGACGGGCAAATCCATGGCTGAGCCTGATTCTCCCCTCGCTGCGCGAGCAGATACGGTCGCGGAAGCGGTTCCCGCAACCGGGAAAGTAAAAGGCGCAAAAGTCCCCAAGGCCCCCAGGATCGCTAAAACCTCCAAGGTCACCAAAGCCCCCAAGGTCACCAAAGTTCCCGTGGCGCCGAAGTCCGGACTGGATTCGGACAAGGGATGAGGTTTCTGGTTTATGCGGTCGGAAACAGAATGCCGGAATGGGTGGTAGCGGGCTTTCGGGAATATGCCAGACGGATGCCTCGCGAGGCCGCGGTCGAGCTGCTGGAAATCAAGCCGGAGAAACGTGGAAACGGAAAGAAATCCGAGCAGCCGATGGCTGCCGAGGCGGTTCGCATCAGGGCATCCCTGCCCGCGAAATGCCGTATTGTGGTAATGGATGAACGCGGTCATCAATGGACGACGGTACGGCTGGCCGATGCCATCGCGGGGTGGATGCGGGAGGGTGGCGATACCGTTTTCATCATCGGAGGTGCGGACGGATTGGATGCAAGCATCAGGTGCATGGCTGACGAAGTGCTGGCGCTTTCAACACTGACACTCCCACATGGCCTGGTGCGGGTACTGCTTGCGGAGCAGTTATACCGCGCCGTATCGCTGATCAAGGGGCACCCCTATCATCGTGCGTGACAGGTCTTGGGTATCATGGCCCCTTCGCAACCTCTTTCGCAACCCCTTATCTATCTCGCCTCTCGCAGCCCTCGCCGACAGGATCTGCTGGCTCAGATCGGGATAGGTTTTCACGTGTTGACGTTGCGTGAAGCGTTGCCCCGGGGACCCGACGTGAATGAGGATCCCCTGGCGGGAGAGGCCGCCGCGGATTACACATCACGCATTGCCCGGACAAAAGCCGAGACGGGACGAAAGCGGCTTCTCGAACGGGGTCTGCCCGATCTTCCCGTGCTGGGAGCGGACACAGCAGTCGTATTGCGGGAGCGTATTTTTGGCAAGCCGGAAAGTCGGGCCGATGCAAGGGAGATGATCCGAGCGCTTTCCGGCCAGACTCATCAGGTATTTACGGCAGTGGCAGTGGCATCGCAACATAAAACCCGAATCGCCCTTTCCCGGTCAGATGTCTGCATGCGTCATCTGAGCGAGCATGAGATAAGTGCCTATCTTGCCTGTGGTGAGGCATGCGACAAGGCGGGCGGCTATGCAATACAAGGAAAAGCGGCTATTTTCATCCCGAAGATCGCTGGCAGCTACAGCGGAGTGATGGGATTGCCATTATTTGAAACTGCCCGATTGCTGGAAGAGTCGGGTATAGGAATATTCTCGGCGCCAAAATAACCAGAATAACATCTCATGGCCAGTGAAATTCTCGTCAACATTACCCCGCAGGAAACCCGGGTTGCCGTGGTTGAGCAGGGAACGGTGCAGGAACTGCACATCGAGCGCACCAGCAGTTGCGGAATCGTCGGCAATATTTACAGCGGGCGCGTGACCCGGGTGCTGCCCGGCATGCAATCCGCCTTCGTGGATATCGGCCTGGATCGTGCCGCATTTCTTCACCTTGCCGATATCTGGAGATTGCGCCAGGGAGAGGATGCCGACAAACCCATCGAGAGGCTGCTTCATGAAGGAAAAAACATACTCGTCCAGGTCATCAAGGACTCCATCGGTGCCAAGGGAGCGCGGCTGTCCACCCAGGTCAGTATAGCGGGCCGCCTGCTGGTTTATCTGCCCCAGGTATCGCATATCGGCATTTCACAGCGGATCGAGGACGAAACGGAGCGAAAGACGTTACGGGAAAAGCTGAAGCAACTGCTGCCGCCCGGCGAGAAGGGCGGGTTCATCATCCGCACCATGGCGGAAGCCGCAAGTGAACAGGACTTGCAGACTGACATCGAGTATCTGCATAAGCTTTGGCACGATATCAGCGAGAAATCATCCACGGCTCAACCGGGGCTGCTGTATCGGGATCTGAATCTCAGTTACCGCGTCCTGCGCGACTTCATCAATGACGATACAGCACAAATCCTGGTGGATTCGCGGGAAAACTTCCAGAAAATGGCAGCGTTTGCCCAGGTCTACATGAACAACGTGGCAGGGAGGATCAATCACTATGCCGGGGAGCGGCCCCTGTTCGATTTGTATGGGGTGGAAGACGAAATCGAGAAGGCCCTGGCCAGGCGCGTGAACCTCAAATCCGGGGGATACCTCATCATCGATCAGACCGAAGCGCTGACGACCATCGATGTGAATACAGGAGGATTCGTCGGGATACGCAGCTTCGATGACACGATTTTCAAGACGAATCTGGAGGCTGCCCAGGTCATCGCCCGCCAGTTGCGCCTGCGAAATCTCGGGGGCATCATCATCATCGATTTCATCGACATGGAGAGCGAGGAACATAAAAACGCTGTCCTCACGGAATTCAAAAGGTCGCTGCTGAAAGATCGGACGCACATGACCGTGAATGGTTTTACCGCGCTCGGACTGGTAGAGATGACACGCAAGCGTACACGGGAGAGTCTGGCCCATGTTGTGTGCGAGACATGCCCCACTTGCCAGGGTCGCAGCAAGGTGAGAACGGCCCAGACCATGTGCTATGAAATCCTGCGCGAGCTATTGCGCGAATCCCGGCAGTTCGACGCGCGTGAATTCCGCATTCTCGCTTCGCAGCAGGTCATCGACCTGTTTCTGGATGAAGAAT
>CAZYYR010000225.1:0-4179 GCA_964651465.1 uncultured Nitrosospira sp. | reverse complement strand
CAAAAATGCTATAATTCTGCGCCAACCCGGCCTTGCGGTTCATTCTCTTGCAATTTTCCGTGGGCCGGGTTGAATTCCAGTTCGATAATTCACACATCCGCCGATTTTTTACAGGGTGCCCCGGCAGAGCGGCGAAGGCGGATGGAGGCTCAACCCTGAAGGAGAAAACTCATGTCGGTGACGATGCGGCAAATGCTGGAGGCGGGTGTCCATTTCGGACATCAGACCCGTTTCTGGAACCCCAGGATGGCGCAGTACATTTTTGGCCATCGCAACAAGATACATATCATCAATCTCGAAAAAACCCTGGCGATGTACCAGGAGGCGATGGGTTATGTGCGACAGCTGGCGGCGAATAAAGGCAATATCCTGTTCGTGGGAACCAAGCGTCAGGCGCGCGATATTGTGCGTGAGGAAGCCCTCCGCTGTAGCTCACCGTATGTGGACCAGCGCTGGCTCGGCGGCATGCTGACTAATTTCAAGACCATCAAGCAGTCGGTCAAACGCCTCCACGATATGGAAACGATGATGGAGGATGGCACGCTCGACAAGCTCTCAAAGAAGGAAGCGCTCGACCTGCAGCGTGAACTGGAGAAACTCGATCGCAGCCTGGGCGGCATCAAGGATATGAAAGGGCTTCCCGATGCCATGTTCGTGATCGATGTCGGTTATCAGAAGGGCGCAATCACCGAGGCCAGAAAACTGGGCATCCCGATCGTTGGCGTGGTGGATACCAACCATAATCCTGCAAACATCGACTACGTCATTCCCGGAAACGACGATTCCAGCCAGGCGATACGTTTGTACGCGCGCGGTGTTGCCGATGCCATTCTCGAAGGGCGCAACCAGGCGATGCAGGAAATCGTCAAAGGCGATTTTGCCGAGATGGACGAGGCGATGGCCGAGGAGTAGAAGGCAGTTCATCCACGCGGACAGGCGCATCCTGCCCGCGCAGCAGCGCGCCGGCCTGTATCCGCGCGCAGCTTTTTCGATAATTTATTGCTGGAGTGGATATGGCGGATATCACCGCACAGATGGTGAAGGAACTGCGTGAGGCGACCGGCCTGGGTATGATGGAATGCAAAAAAGCCCTGACCGAGACTGAGGGGGACATGAAGGCGGCAGAGGATCTGCTGAGGATCAGGAGCGGCGCGAAGGCAAGCAAGGCTGCGGGCCGTATTGCCGCTGAAGGGATGGTGGCAGCCCATATTGCGGCGGACGGCAGGAACGGCGCGCTGGTGGAAGTGAATTGCGAAACGGATTTCGTTGCCCGAAACGAAGACTTCATAGGATTCGCGCGTGACCTCGCGCAACTCGTGAGCAGTGAAAATGTGACGGACGTCGAGACATTGGCGGGCATGAAGCTTGCAAACGGCGAGAGCGTGGAGGAATATCGCAAGGCGCTGGTCATGAAGCTGGGCGAGAATATCAGCGTACGCCGTTTTGCACGGCATGCGGCAAAGGGTCGCCTGGCTGCATATCTGCATGGCGCAAAAATCGGTGTCATGGTGGACTACACTGGTGGCGATGATGCGCTAGGCAAGGATCTGGCGATGCATATCGCCGCCAGCAAACCGATCTGCGTGTCCGGTGAGCAGGTTTCGCCCGACCTGCTGGCGCGGGAACGGCAAATCTATGCCGCGCAGGCAGCGGAAAGCGGCAAGCCTGCGGATATCATTGCCCGGATGGTCGAGGGCCGCATCTCAAAATACCTTGCGGAAGTCACCCTTCTTGGTCAGCCGTTTGTCAAGAATCCGGATCAGACCGTGGAAAAACTCCTCGCTGCAAAGACAGCCAAAGTCAATGACTTTACCTTGTACGTCGTTGGAGAGGGTATCGAGAAGAAAACCGGCGATTTTGCAGCCGAAGTGATGGCCCAGGTGAGCCAGGCGAAAGACCAGGCTTCATAGGCGGACGCATCCATGACAACTGCTGCCTATAAGCGTATCTTGCTCAAACTCTCCGGCGAAGCGCTCATGGGTGATGACAGCTATGGTATCAATGGCGTCATCATCGGGCGCATCGTGGCTGAGATTGCCGATGTGAGCCAACTGGGCGTTCAAGTGGCGGTGGTGATCGGCGGGGGCAACATCTTTCGCGGCATGACTTCGGCCGCGGAAGGAATGGACCGGGCCACGGCGGATTATATGGGCATGCTCGCAACGGTCATGAATGCACTTGCCTTGCAGGACGAAATGCGGCGGGCCGGACTGGTGAGCCGCGTACAGTCGGCGTTGCGCATCGACCAGGTGGTGGAGCCCTACATCCGGGGTAAAGCGATACGCTATCTGGAGTCAGGCAAAATCGTCATTTTCGCCGCCGGGACAGGCAATCCGTTTTTTACTACCGATACGGCCGCCGCGTTACGCGGCATGGAAATGAACGTGGATATCGTGCTCAAGGGGACCAAGGTCGATGGCGTCTATACGGCGGATCCCCAAACTGATCCTGCCGCCGTGCGTTACGAAAAGCTGTCGTTCGACATGGCCATTGCCGATAATCTCAAGGTGATGGATGCGACGGCACTGACCTTGTGCAGGGACCAGAAAATGCCGCTCAATGTATTCAGTATTTTCAAGGCTGGAGCGCTGAGACGGGTGGTGACGGGCGAGAATGAAGGAACATTGGTACAGCCCTGAATACGTCATCCGTGCCGCCTCCGCCCATGTTGAACCAGCGCATCGACGTCGGTCTCAAGATTTTGTACTCCGGGCCGTTCATCTTTATTGTCTTCTGGAACTGAAATCCCATGATCGCCGACATTAAAAAATCAGCTGAACAGAAAATGCAGAAAAGCCTCGAATCGCTGAAGCTGGATCTGAGCAAAGTGCGAACCGGACGCGCGCACACGGGTCTGCTGGATCACATCATGGTCGATTATTACGGGACGCCGACGTCCATCAATCAGGTCGCCAGCGTCAACCTGGCGGATGCGCGCACTATAACGGTTGCGCCATGGGAAAAGAAAATGCTCACCTCGATCGAAAAAGCGATCCGGAATTCCGATCTGGGATTGAACCCGGTAACCGTGGGTGAACTCATTCGCGTACCCATGCCGGCACTCACGGAGGAGCGCCGGCGTGACCTGACCAAGATCGTGAAGAATGAATGCGAAAGCGCGCGTATCGCGATGCGGAATATCCGTCGGGATGCCAATGCGCACCTGAAGGAGCTGCTCAAGGAAAAAAAGGTCGCGGAGGATGAAGAACGCCGCGGCCAGGAAGAGGTGCAGAAACTCACCGATCGTTATATTGCAGAAATTGACAAGGTCCTGCAGACCAAAGAAACTGAACTCATGGCAATCTAGGACCTGTCAACACCGGTTTCGCACCCGTGTTGCTGTGAGAAACAGGTGTTGACAGGTCCTGGGGGCCATCCGCATGATGTGCGGAGCTGGACAGTCGTTGCGCTGGATTTTTGAACTATCCCCTGAAATATCTCCGGATCGATCGTATCCATGCCTTCCATCATCAGTTCTACTCGGGAAATACCTGAAACCGGAATGATTCCCCGGCATATCGCCATCATCATGGATGGCAATGGGCGCTGGGCAAAGAAACGCTTCATGCCGCGCATGGCAGGGCACAAGCGTGGCGTGGAGACGGTGCGCGGCGCGATCAAGGCGTGTATCGAGCGCGGCGTGGAATATCTCACCCTGTTCGCCTTCAGCAGTGAGAACTGGCGCAGGCCGCCCGAGGAAGTCGCGTTTCTCATGCAGTTGTTCATCAATGTGCTTGAACAGGAAGTGACGAAGCTGCATGAAAACGGTATCCGCTTCAAGGTCATTGGAGACCTGTCGAAGTTCGAGCCGAAGATAATCGAATTCATTCGTAACGGCGAAACGCTTACCGCAGCCAACAGCCGGTTTACCCTGACGATTGCCGCCAATTATGGTGGACGCTGGGATGTCATGCAGGCGGTCAAGAGGATGCTTGAGCAGCAACCGCAACTGGCGTCGGGGTTCGAGGAAAAGGACCTGATGCCGCATTTTGCGTTGAACTACGCGCCCGAGCCCGATCTGTTCATCCGCACCGGGGGTGAGAAACGTATCAGTAATTTTCTATTATGGCAGCTGGCTTACACAGAACTGTATTTCACCGACACACTTTGGCCCGATTTTGATGAGGATGCGCTGGGGCTCGCCATTCAGTTCTATCAGCAACGGGAGCGCCGGTTCGG
>CAZYYR010000224.1:0-4189 GCA_964651465.1 uncultured Nitrosospira sp. | reverse complement strand
GTGCTCTCAGGCTCCAGTCGCCATAAAAACCATTGCCGCTGCTGCGCGTAAGACAGCACCGCTGGCGCAGCTCTCCTGTCTTCTTCGGAGCGCGCGGAGATGACGATCTTATGCTTGTGGATGCCTGCCGCCAGCATGCGTCTGATCTCAGCCGCGCATGCCTGTAAAGTAGGCCGCTCGAACAGGACACGGACCGGAAAATCGATCTCCCACCGGTCCCCTATGCGCGCACCGACCTGCACGGCAGCAAGGGAATTGCCTCCGCAGGCAAAAAAATTCGCATCACGGCCCATGGCATCGCACCCACTGGCCCCGCGCTTCAATACGGTCTGCCAGATTTTCCCAAGCTCCACCTCGATTTCATCCTGCAAGGGCTCCGCGTGGCGGGCAACAGGCCCACCCAGCACGAAATGGCCAAACTCGAAAATCGCGTAGGCATCGAGCGTACGATCGATCCAGCCTTTGCGGCAGGCGGATCGCTGCAATTTGCCGCTGGAGGTTTTGGGCAAGCCACCCGGGTTCAACAGCACGGCTACCGACAGGGGCTCATGACAAACGGCCGCCACTGCCTCGCTCAGGGCCATTACCAATGTATCGGCCGGAACGAGCTTCTGCACGCTGCGGGAGACTTCCACAGCGATGCCGATCCCTTCGCCTTCGCTGCCTTCCACCGAAAATGCTGCGATCCGTCCCTTGCGGACGACGTCGACCTCCGCCTCGATTGCGCGTTCGATATCCTGGGGATAAATGTTCTGCCCGCGGATAATGATGAGATCTTTCAGTCTTCCCGCTATATAGAGCTGGTTTTCATATCGAAAACCCAGATCGCCCGTGCGGAGCCATCGCTGCCCTTCCCGGCGGACAAAGCACTCATCCGATTCCCTCGTGCGCTTCCAGTAACCTTGCCCGATGCTCGGACCGCTCGTCCATATTTCCCCGACACGGTTTTCAGGCAGGCTCGTGGATTGCTCCGGATCCACGATATTCACTTGGTGCCGGGAAGGCACAAAGCCGCACCCGACCAGTATCGACCCGTCTTCGTCCGGCATCACCCGCCCTTGAGCCAGCGCCTCCTGGGAAAATGCATTGGCAGTCAATCCCGCGCCGCGTTTTCCCCCCGTAACGAACAGCGTGGCTTCAGCCAGTCCATAGCAGGGATAAACCGCATCCACTGAAAATCCGGCCTGGCCAAAACGGTTCCCAAAAGCGGTGAGCGTCTCATGGCGCACGGGTTCGGCCCCTGAAAAGGCGATACGCCAGCTCGACAGGTCCAGGTGCTTCAATTGCTCGTCCGAAATACGCTCCGCGCAGAGGCGATAGGCGAAATCAGGACCGCCGCTGATCGTGCCGCGGTATCTGGAAACGGCTTCCAGCCATCGCAACGGCCGCTCCAGAAAAAACCGGGGCGTCAGGAGAGCGACCGGAATGCCGCGATGGATCGGCTGCAGCAATCCTCCGATCAACCCCATGTCGTGATAGAGAGGCAGCCAGCTCACGAACACATCATCGGCGCGCACCGACAAACCCTCCTCGATTGCGCGCTCGTTTGCCATCAGGTTCCCATGACTCACCATGACCCCTTTGGGAATACCCGTTGAACCCGAGGTGTATTGCAGAAAAGCGATATCGGCGTCCTCCGGGCAATGCCGGCGCCAGGCGGATTGCTGCTCGGGATCGATCGTGTCGACCGTGATGAAGCGTGCTCCGGGAGAAATCTGTACGGCGGCGGCTTTCAGCACATCATGAATTGCAGCGGTGACCAGGTAACAGTCCGCCCCGGAATCGGCCGCGATTGCGATCAGCCGGGAGAGATGCTGCTCGCGAGTGGATTCAGGCGGGAAAACCGGAACCGCGATCAATCCCGCATAGAGGCACGCGAAAAAACTGACGACGTAATGAATGTCGTTATCGAGCAGGATCAGCGCCCGCTCGCCCGGTTCGAAATGCTTTTGCAGTTCGGCGGCCAGGGCCCGCACGCGTACAGCCAGTCCCGCGTAATCAAGGACCGTCTCCGCCTGATGAGCCACCTCGATGATGGCGATATCTCCGGGGCGATCGAGCGCAAGCGTCTGGAGGTGTTCGACAAGATTTCGAGGAAGTGCAGGTCTGGCGTTCATGGCATGCCTCCTTGAGCAGTCAGAGATTGCCATGAGCTTCGGCCATGGCGACGACCACCTTGCGCGGGCCCTTGAAGGGCGTTCGCCCATGCGCGACCAGCATGTTGTCCAGCATCATGACGTCGCCCGATTGCCAGGGAAACGTGACCGTTTCTTCCGCAAGAACAGCGCGGACTTCATCGAGCACCGAATCTTCTATCGGGCTGCCATCGGCGAAGCAGACATTGCGCGGCAGATTCTCGATCCCGACCAGTTCTTCCAGCGACTCCCGCACTTCAGGCTGCAGGTTTGAAACATGAAACAGGTGCGCCTGATTGAACCATACGGATTCCCCGGTCACCGGATGAACCGCCACGCCCTGGCACAACTGGCGGGTCCTCAATTCCCCGTCCTCCTTCCATGTCCACTCGATGCCGGCTCGGCGGCAATAAGCCTCCACTTCGGCCTGGCTTTCAGTGTTGAAAACCTGCTGCCAGGGGACATCGAAGTCGCTGCTGTAATTCCGTATATACATCAATCCCTGTTCGAAGCGTTGCCGGACGCCCGCAGGCATCCGCCGATAAATTGCCCGGCTGTCGGCTATCGGCGTTTCACCGCCTTCAGGCGCCGCGGTCACGCAATGGAACCAGATCTTCATGGGCCACTCGCGGGTATAGGCCTGTTCGTTATGCAGGGGGATATGCTGGTGCGCGGGATACTCGGTGGAGGTATAGATCCCGGATGACACCGCCGTACGGGGCGTCGAAGCAAACTCGTATGTCAGCAGGGGATGACCGAAAGCCGCAGCGAAGCGCTGGAAGCTCTCCACCGAAGGAACGTTGTAATCGCGAAACAGGATGCCCCCCACCGCCTGCAAATGGCCCTGGATGGCAGTGCGTAACCGTGGCAAGGCATCAACGAGCAGCTCCCCCGTTTGCGAAGGAGAGAGCAGGACTGGCAGTTCGGAATTGATGCTTTCGTTTGGTTGAGCTTGCAATGTAGCCTCCGCTTCCCTGAATTTATCCATGAAGAAAATACGGTGATTGCCCATGCGCGGAATCCTCTGCGCCAGAACCAGCGGCCAGCGGCCCCAGCGACCTTGAATGCCGTTCTTTTCAGGACGAATGTCCCTCGGAAAAAACCAAAAACCAGCCAACCAGCATGACATCGAGTCGTTGTCGGTCCTGCTGGAATCGGTGCAGCCGTTATTTTGATTATGGGATCGCTGCGGTGAAGCGGTTTTCGCGCTCCTGGATCATGGACGGGAATTCAGGCACAGAGCATTCTCCTGTTCAATGGACGCGCACCTTCCGGCTTCAAGTGGGTGGCAATCGCATCGAGCAGTGAGGCTTCATCCCGCTGAATAAAGAAATGCCCTCCATCGAACCAGTCCAGGGTGATACCCGTCATGCTTTCATGCTTCCATGCCAGCAGCCGGTGCTCGTCGATGTCGTCCTCCCTGCCTGCGAACACATGGATCGGCACCGGCAAGGGCGGCGGATGGCAGTGGCCGAAACTTTTACAGATACGATAATCGGCACCCAGCAGTTCCACCGTCATCCGCAGCAGTTCGGGATTCGAAAACAACTCATCAGGCGTTCCGCCATGCCTGCGCAGGTCGGCAATCAGCGAAGAATCATCCTTTTCGACGGGAAAGCGTTCGTTCATGCGCTGAGACGGCGCCGCACACGCCGACACCATCAAAGCCGTTGGCAGCTTCCCGCCGCTTTCCCGCAACTTGCCCGATATCCCGTAAGCCAGCAACGCTCCCATGCTGTGCCCGAAGAGCGCATAGGGCCCGGATAATTGGGGACCTAATTCTTCGCACAAACGCGCGCTCAGCACATCGAAGTCCCGTTCGACGGACTCCGCCATTCGGGTCCCGCGTCCCGGCAATTCCAATGGAACGAGTTCGATCCACGCGGGCAACAGACGTCGCCAACGAAGATACATCGTTGCACTGGCTCCCGCACATGGGAGGCAGAACAGCTTCATTGAACGATTCATCGGGATAGGAATATGGCCTGCTCATCCGTGAATCGACGCAGGCTGAGCGGATTTCTGGTCAAGGCATCAATTGAAAAGGAATGATC
>CAZYYR010000223.1:0-4205 GCA_964651465.1 uncultured Nitrosospira sp. | reverse complement strand
ACATCGAAGCAGGCCGCATTGCTGCGCTAGGGTCGATTCCGCAGCACTTCCGGGCTGACCGTGAAATAAACGCTGCAGGACTGGTCGTATGTCCCGGCCTGGTCGATCTGGCCGCGCGTTTACGCGAACCAGGCCTGGAATACAAGGCCACGCTCGAATCCGAAATGGGCGCGGCGGTTGCAGGCGGCATTACCCACCTCGCGTGCGCTCCCGATACCGATCCCGTACTGGATGAGCCCGGGCTGGTGGAAATGCTCAAGCATCGTGCCAGGAACCTTAACCAGGCCCATGTCTATCCCATCGGGGCGCTTACCCGTGGCCTGAAAGGCGAATGGCTGACCGAGATGGCAGAGCTGCGCGACGCGGGCTGCATCGCCTTTGGCCAGTCCGACAGGCCGCTCCCCAGCAATCGAGTCATGATGCAGGCACTGCAATACGCTTCGACTTTCGGCTTCGGCGTGTGGTTGCGTCCGCAGGACGCAAGTCTCGCAGACAGCGGCGTGGCGCATGACGGGGAAGTGGCGACGCGGCTGGGTCTGCCCGCCATTCCCGTCAGCGCGGAAACCATCGCCTTGTCGAACATTATCCTGATGGCGCGTGAAACGGGTGCCCGGGTGCACCTGTGCCGCCTATCCAGCGCCGAAGGCATCATGATGATCCGGGCGGCGCGGCGGGAGGGCCTCGCTATTACCTGCGATGTCGCGATCAACCATGTGCATCTCTCCGAAATGGATATCGGCTACTTCAATTCCAATTGCAATGTCGTTCCCCCGCTGCGGAGCCTGAGTGACCGGGATGCGCTGCGCATGGCCCTGGTGGATGGCACGATCGATGCGATATGCTCGGACCACGCGCCCGTGGACGAGGATGCCAAACTGCTGCCATTTGCGGAGGCCGAAGCCGGGGCAAGCGGTCTGGAGTTGCTCCTCCCGCTCACCTTGAAATGGGCGACGGAAATGAAGGTTCCGCTTGCCGATGCCCTGGCCAAAGTCACAACGGAGCCCGCGCGCGTACTTCGTGTGGAAGCGGGTCATCTGTCCCGCGGTTCTGCCGCGGATGTGTGCATTTTCGATCCGGAAGAATACTGGACAGTCGAAGCCGCAGTCCTGAAGAGCCAGGGCAAGAATACGCCCTTTCTGGGCATGGAACTGCTGGGCAGCGTAAAATACACTCTGGTTGACGGCAGCATCGTGCATGAGGCGCTATGATGTAATGCTTCACCGGCAAACCCGGTTCCTCACCTTTCGTTCCTCCAATCGATTATTTCGAACAACATGATGAATCCCCTGCTTGATTTTTCCGGTCTGCCGCGCTTCGCGGATATTCGAACCGAACATGTCACCCCGGCTGTACAGCAGTTGCTGGCCGAAAATCGCAAGGTCATGAGCGATATACGTGGCGATACCGCCGTGCCCGGATGGGACAATTTCGTGCAGCCCATGACAGACGCAAACGAGCGCCTCGACCGCGCATGGGGGCAGGTGTCGCATTTGAACGCCGTGGTCAATACGCCCGAGTTGCGCGAAGTCTACAACGCGAACCTGCCGCTGGTTACCCAGTACCATGCCGAACTGGCACAGGATCAGGTGCTGTTCGAAAAATTCAAGCGGCTTCGCGCCAGCGGGGAATTCGACCTTCTGTCTCCCGCCAGGAAAAAAATCATCGAGAATGAACTGCGGGATTTTCGCCTGGGCGGCGCCGACCTGGAAGCGGAGCAAAAAACCCGGTTTCTCGCTATCCAGGAAGAGCTGTCGACGCTTTCTTCCAGATTCAACGACAATCTGCTCGATGCGACCAATCGCTACGCATTGCTGATAGAGAACATCGATGAGCTTTCCGGGATTCCCGATGACGTGCGCCAGGCAGCAAGGGCGCTCGCAGAAAAGGATGATGCGCGTGGCTGGAAATTTACGCTGCACGCCCCCTCTTATATTCCTGTCATGCAATATGCGGACAATCGGGCGTTGCGCGAAAAAATGTATCGCGCATATTCGACACGTGCCAGCGAGATTGGGCCTGTAAAAACCGTAGAAACTGCCACGCAATCCGACGATAGCGGTAGCCTGGATAATGGTCCGCTTATCGCCCGCATCCTTCAGTTACGCCAGGAGGAAGCGCACATGCTGGGATTCGACTGCTACGCCGAGGTATCGCTTGCCGCAAAAATGGCTTCGACCCCGAAGCAGGTAATCGATTTTCTCGGAGAGCTTGCCGTCCGGGCAAGGCCTCATGCCGAACGCGACCTGCAGGAATTACGCCGGTTTGCCGCCGATAAACTGCAACTGGATCCCCTGGAAGCATGGGATCTGGCGTATGTCAGCGAGAAGCTGCGGCTGGAACGCTATGCATTTTCCGAACAGGAAGTGAAGCAGTATTTCCCCGAGACGAGCGTGCTGCAAGGAATGTTCAGGCTGGTGGAGGCCTTGTATGGAGTCGTCATCGAGCAGGCTACACCCGGCGATATTCAGCTGTGGCACCCGGATGTCAAATTCTTCAGCATCTTGGACAGGGACGGAAAGCCCGTCGGTCACTTCTATCTCGACCTCTACGCGCGGCCCGGCAAGCGCGGCGGCGGCTGGATGGATGACGCTATCAGCCGCCGCCGCATTCCGGAAAAAGAGGCGGGAGGATCCGATATTCAGCCGCCGGCAGCCTACCTGAACTGTAATTTCTCCGGCCCGACGCAGCACGATGGCCAGGTTCGGCCCGCGCTCTTCACTCATGATGACGTGATTACCTTGTTCCATGAATTCGGACACGGGCTTCATCATCTGCTGACCCGCATGGAAGATCTTGCCGTTTCGGGAATCCATGGTGTCGAGTGGGATGCCGTGGAACTGCCCAGCCAGTTCATGGAGAACTTTTGCTGGGAATGGGAGGTGCTGGAAAACATGACCCGGCATATAGAGAGCGACAGCCCCATCCCTCGCACTCTGTTCGACAAGATGCTGGCGGCAAAGAATTTCCAGAGTGGCCTGCAAATGCTGCGCCAGCTGGAATTCGCGCTCTTCGACATGCATCTGCATGCCGACTTCGATCCCCACGGCGGTAAAACCGTGCAGCAGCAGCTGGATGAGGTCCGTGCGCGAGTTGCAGTCATTATTCCGCCCGGATTCAATCGCTTTCCCAACAGTTTTTCCCATATTTTCGGGAGCGGATACGCTGCCGGGTATTACAGCTACAAGTGGGCGGAAGTATTGTCCGCCGACGCCTACAGCATGTTCGAGGAATGCGGGAAAAATGCGGTGATCGACGCGAAAACCGGTGCACGCTTTCGAAATGAAATTCTTGCCGTGGGCGGCAGCCGGCCTGCACTGGAGTCATTTATCGCATTTCGGGGGCGTGAACCGGAAATGGACGCGCTGCTGCGTCACAACGGGATGGCGGTGGCATGAAACCGGGATCGCTGGATGGATGATGGGTGGGCTTTCCCGATTACTTCTTGCATCAGCTTCTTGTGGACGCTAGTATAGTACGCGGAGGTCATTCATCTTCTCATTTCCGCGTGATATGGACCTGAGACTGGATCCGGAAGTTGAATCCTGAATGATCTTTTTTGTACGGTCAGCAACTGCCCGTTGTCTTTTCGCATTTGACCATGGGGCTGCTGCCGGCGAAAAATTTGCTGGACAACAGGAGAAAAACGAATGAAACGTACTGTATGGGGAAGCATCGCAGCTACGCTGCTGGTCGCGGGATTCGCAGGATGTGCGCAGCAACCGCCGACACCCCAGGTACAGAAATACAGCGATGGAGAACTGCCTGTACCCGCGAATTACAGAAGCTGGCCGAAATTCCTGTCCCACGTGGAGCGCGAGGACACCAAACAGGTCCGGGATATCTATATCAACCCCGTCGGACATCGCACCCGGATGGGCGAAGACTTCCCCAACGGAACCATTACCGTGATGGAAATCTACAAGGCGCGCGAGGCGGCGGATGGCACCCCGCTCAAAGGGGCCGACGGCAAATATGTCAAAGGCGATCTGCTGAAAATCGGCGTAATGGGCAAGGGGCCCGGCTGGGGCGAAACCGCGCCACCTGAACTCAGGAATGGCGACTGGATATATTCGATGTACATGGGCGATGCAAAAACGAAGGCCCCGGATGATACCGCAACGTGCCGCGCATGCCATCTTCCGCTGAAGGACAAGGACTACGTCTTTCGCTACGACGAGTATTTCCAGAAACGCGCAAACTGAGCT